>JBJMLY010000243.1:0-2399 GCA_045805025.1 Cytophagaceae bacterium
AAATGAAGATTTTGAAGATCTTTATTTTAACGGTAAGGAGCTTATTCTTCTTTCCGTAATACATAATACTGAAGCAAAGATCAGCACTTTCAAAGCGTATGCTTTTGATCCATCGAATGGATCAAAAAAGTGGGAGAAGAATCTCGATCAGATGAAAATAACAGATTGGGTAGGAATCAAGACGAAGGGTGCCGTCAAAGAATCTTTTCACAATGCCATAGGATCTTCTCTTGCTAAAAATTATATCACTCCCCTTCAGTATCAGTACGATACCCGTTTTTCGCCAGACAGCAGCAAAGTTCTTTCCTATATTTATGATTACGGCCAGAAAAATCTGGTAGCCAAAGTCAAAGTATACGACAGGGAACTGAAAGTTCTTGATAGCGCTATGGTGTCTATTGACAATAACTTCATCAGTTATGGAATTTATCCGAATAATAAAGGGGATATTTTTATCGTCAATGTGGACCGGCTTGGACGTGTAGTGATCATTAAGTATGTGATCAAGACGAAAGAATCAAAGCTTCTGGATATTCAATATTCCAGCAGCAACCGCGAAAGCCTGCGTGTACAGATTTTCGGCGATGATATAGTCTATGTCGCGAATATAAATACCAATAACGGCAAGCTGGTAGGTGTGATGTATTCCAAGTTTAACTTTTCAAGCAATCTGATCGAAAAGATTAATTTCCACGAGCTATCGGATGGGTTGAAACAGACGATTAACACCACAAGGGCCTCCAGCAAAAAGCCGGAAGAGAACTGGCTCAATTATGAGATCACCGATTTTATCATGAATCAGTACGAAAAGATCGTATTGGTACTGGAAAAAAAGGAAATTCATGGTCCGGGCTATGCTTATAATGCCGAAGCGGTAAATGAAAGCAGTACCTGGACCGAAAGAGAGGTTCGTCTGAGTATTGAAGGAGTGCTTTTCTTTTCCTTTAATAATGAAGATCAGATCATGTGGGAAAATTTTTACATGAAGTCTCAGAACACGGATATCGTTTCGGGTTATTCGACCGCTTCTTTTGTTCTTGATAACAGTGCTGAGAATAAGATCAGAATGGTCTATGCTTCTTCGGATAATTCAGCCGGCGTTTATACCGTCATCAACCTGGTTGAGTGGGATGAATTCAATGGCAATAAGCTAAAGGATGTTCCCCTTCAGAATGATGAGAAGTTAACGCTGATCAGGCAATATTGTGTCTGGTGGGAAGACAAGCTCGTGGTAGTGGGAAGGAAAGGTCTCCTGGGAAAGAAGAGTTCTGTCAATCTTTATAAAATCTGATTACCATTTCAGCTTTTCTTTATTCAGGAAAGCGGCAATTCCTCTTTTGCAGTCCGCAGTTCCACGGGCTTCTGCATTCATATCAGCGGCATACTTCAGTGCTTCCTTTAGCTCTTTTTCCTGTATTGCTGAGATCATTTTTTTTGTCAGAGACATCGACTCGGAAGAGTTTTCAAGGCAAAGCCTGGTTGCATACTGAAAAACTTCCTCTTCCAGTTTTTCCTTAGGAACCATAAAATTAATGAGGCCATATTCCTTCGCGGTCTGAGCGTTGATCAGATTTCCTGAAAGCAGCAGTTCTTTTGCTTTTCCTTCGCCTGTTTTCCTCAGGAGAAAAAACATCACGATGGCCGGAACAAATCCGATCTTCACCTCGGTGTAACCGAAGTTTGCTTCCGGAACAGAGAAAGAGATATCGCAGACGGCAGCCAGGCCGCAGCCTCCGGCGATGGCATGTCCGCCAATCTGAGCAATTACTATTTTTTTCAGCGTATAGATTATATCGAAGAGTTCTGCCAGGTGGGCAGAATCCTGTCTGTTTTCTTCCAGAGAGTTTTTTTGAAGCTGCTGAAGGTACTCAAGGTCGGCGCCTGCGCAGAATACGTCTCCTTCCGCATTCAGCACGATTACTTTTGCCGAAGGGTCTTCTTCGGCTTTACGGAATACTTTTTTCAGCTGGGCGACCAGCTCGCCATTCAGGGCATTTCTTTTTTCAGGACGTGCCAGGGTGATATAGGCAATTCTTTCCCTGACCTGATATTTTACCATTTCCATCGTTTTATGAGTTTATGGAGATTTCAGTAAATGCTGCTTTTTGTTTCCTGTTGGAGGAATCGAAGAGTAGCATTTTGGTATCAAGATACTGAAGAGCTTCCGATTTATCGTTGAATACATCTTTCCCTGCAATTACGATGTCTGCCGAGGGCTTGAAACCGTAGCCTGGCTTTGTATCGGCTAAAAGGATTTTTTTGCCCTGCCAGACGATCATCGTTCCATATTCCATTTTTAGTCCGGGTAAATTTTGTTCATCTATCGTTTGAATGCTTAGTTCCCTGCATCCTTTCATGGTCAGGTGAGGCCTGATATGGTAAGAAATTTTAGAGGGATT
>JBJMLY010000244.1:0-5150 GCA_045805025.1 Cytophagaceae bacterium
AAGTCAAAGAATATATTTCTGAGTACGATTTTGGTACCCACCTTGACTTTTTTCAGATCCACATCCTTCACGATTTCCTGATAATTAGAGCTCTGAGGTATATCAAAGTTTTCTGAATGGAACAGGTAGTCCTGTTTCTGAACTCGAATCCCATAATTTTTTCCTGAGGGAAGAACGACCAGATAGCCTCCTGTGGCCTTGTTCGTTTTAAGCTCTGAGATTACTTCATTTTTTTCGTTGTCCACGACCACCAGGTCAGCCTCCAGCACTTCTTTGGTCAGGGCATCACGCACAGTTCCTTTCAGAATGGTGATCGGATTGAACGATTCGACTTTTGCTACCTGAGTCATCTTCTTTTTACCCGTTTCCGTGTTGGAAGCGATGGTTACATCTTTGGAGGTAACCTCTGCCAAAACCTCGGGTTTCGGCATAGAGATCAGATAAATATCGGCATCGCCCAGGCCGCCTTCTCTTTCAGAAGCATAGTATCCATGACGGTTGTCGGCAGAAAGCACAAAATAAATATCGTCATCTGCCGTATTGATGGGATATCCCATATTTTCAGGTTGACTCCAGCTACCGTTATCAAGAAGGGATGATTTGTATATATCAAACATACCCATACCGGCATGACCTTCGGAACTGAAATATAAAGTCCGTCCATCGGGGTGGATAAAAGGTGCATCGTCATCGTATTCCGTGTTGATGGGTTTGCCTACATTTACCGCATCGCCCCACTTACCTTTCTTATCCTTTTTACACATGTAAATGTCCAATCCACCCAGGCCACCCTCCCGCTCGCTGGTGAAGTAAATGACTTTCCCGTCCGCTGTCATGGAAACAGATCTTTCCGGACCCTTGGTATTAACTGTTTTGCCAAGACCTTCCGGTTTGGACCAGCTCATACCGTCGAACTTTGAAGAGAAAATATCTCCTCCGTTATCGTCCTTATAAATAAAAACCTGACTTCCGTCAGGCGAAAGAGCGATACTGGCATCATGCCCGTCTGTGTTAATTGTCTTTCCAATATTCTCGGGCTTGGTCCAGGCTCCGTTCTTGTTATAGGATATATAGACATCCTCATGCAATCTTCCCGTTTCATCGAGCATTCCTCCTGTAGACCCTGGCCTTCTGGATGTGAACACCAGAATCGATTCGTCGGCAGAAATCACCGGGGCGAAGTCTTCATCTTTTGAGTTGATGACAGGCCCCATATTTTCGATTTTAGCCTTTACCGGATTCTTCATGTATTCAATACCATTTTCACACTCATAGATCTTCCGGTCAATTTCAGCCAGCATTTGTGTATTCTTTTTATCGATGAGAGGCTTATACATCTTATAATATTTCAAAGCCTCTGCGAATTCATGGCTGAAATGATTGGCCGTAGCCAGCCGAAGTTTAATATCCGGGGCGATGGCCGGATTTGCTTTTTCTGCTTTCTGCAGATATTCCAGAGCTTTGTGCTTATGAATGCTTTTAAGATAGCAAACGCCGATTTTGTAGTTTGCCTCGGCATTATTAGGCTCCAGCTTCAGCACTTCCAGATAGGCAGGTACAGCTTCTTTATACTGCTGATTTTCATACATAGTATTGGCGTTCTTTAAGGATTTTTTGGCATTCTGTCCAAAAACTACCCCTGTCATTACAAATGCCAGTATTAAAGCAAGAACTCCTGATTTTATCATACTCTGGTTTATTTAAGGATATTAATCTCAACGCGACGGTTTTTTGAACGGCCGTCGTCCGTTTCATTCGTTTCAATAGGATGCACTTCTCCGAACCCGATGATCTTGATCCTCTCTGGCTTTATACCTCTTGAAGTGAGAAACTGTTTCACTATGGCCACTCTTTTCTCGGATAAGGTCTTATTATAAGTGTCGCTGCCTACGTTATCGGTATGTCCTTCGATAGAAATTTTGGCATTTTTGTTCGTTTTCAGGAAGTTTGTCCACCTTTCGAGCATTTGCTTCGAGTGCTGGTTAATCTGAGAACTGTTGAATTCAAAGTAGATAAAAGGCATCTTCTTCAAAACAGTATCCTCCATGCTTACAAAATCCTCTTCGATCGCTTTGACTGAATCCTTCGGATGGGTGTAATAGTAACCTTCACAACCTACAGTTCTTTGATCTTTCTTCAGCGATTCAATGATAATAAGCTCGGTACGGCGGTTTTGCTGCCGACCCGCTTCTGTATCATTGGACGCTACAGGGAATTTCTCTCCATATCCTTTTGCGCAAAGTCTTTTCGGATCAATTCCTTTTGAAATCAAATATTTTACTACTGATTCTGACCTGTTTTCAGAAAGTATCTGATTGGCGTCATCATTACCAACATTATCGGTATGGCCTGCAATTTCTACAATCAGCGAAGGGTTTTCCTTCAGCATTGTTACGATCCGGTCAAGTTCAATATAAGATTCCTTTTTCAGGTCAGACTTGCTGAAGTCAAAGAATACGTTATTTAGCACGGTAAGACTACCTGTCTTGAGCGGCTCCATTACAATATCCTTGGTAAATTCGAAATATTCTTCTTTATAAGGAATATCCACATTCTCTGAATGAGATAAATGGTTTTCAGCCTCCACAGCGATACCGTAATTTTTACCGGGAGGAATAATGACTGTGTATTTACCGGTAAAGCTGTTAGAATTATAAACTCCGATGATCTGATTTGTTTCATTATCGGTTACGGTGAGCGTTGCTGCCAGAGGCTGTCCGCTCTCCTTGGAAGTAACTTTTCCTTTTAAGACAATCAGGGAAACGTTTTTAGGCTTGGGGCGATGCAGCACATAAATGTCCTTTTCGCCCACATTGTCCGTGGCTCTTACCGAAGAAAAATAAGCCCGTGTACCGTCGGCTGACCATACAAAGAATATATCGTCGTCTGCCGTGTTGATAGGATATCCGACATTGGTAAGGTCGTAAATACTGTCTTTGCTGATATCGTACTGAACGGTGAATATATCAAACCCACCCATGCTGTTGTGGCCCTTGGAACTGAAATAAAGCGTTTTCCCATCAGGGTGAATGAATGGTGCATCATCGTCATAGGGCGTATTGATTTTGGGACCGAGGTTCCTGGGGAGCGCCCACTGATCGTTCGGAAGTTTTTTGGTGACATAGATATCTCTTCCTCCCAGTCCTCCTTCGCGATCGCTGCTGAAGAAGAAAATTCTTTCGTCGGGCGTAATGCTGGCGCTGGGCTCCCAGGTTTTTGGATTGTTAATATTAGGAGGCATTTTCTTTGGAGAAGACCATTTGTCGCCGCTCAGAATACTGTAATAGATATCGCCATTGCCGTCGTTTTTATACACAAAAAGCTCCTGGCCATCCGCGGAAAGACCTATACTCGCGTCGTGCCCCCCGGTATTGATATTACTTCCGATATTCACCGGAGCCGACCACTTTTCATTGGTATCCTTGGTGGACATATAAATATCTTCAAAGTACTGATTGGACTCGTCTTTCTGTCCACCGGTTGTATTAGGTCTTCTTGAAGTAAAGATCAGCACGGTTTCATCCGCGGAGATGACCGGCGCATAGTCAGGGAAAGGACTATTGATGCTGTTGCCTATGTTTTCAATGTTCACGTCAATGGGAGTTTTCACCAATTCCTGACCGGATTTGCACATCTCAATGGCCCGTTGGGCGGCTTTGATCTTTTGCTGATCGTGCTCCTTCTTGCCGTTAAAATGTTTCAGGCTTTGTTCATAGCTCTGAATTGCAGGCTCAAACTGATGATCGAGATGGTACGCCCTTCCAATATAAAAAAGAATGTGATCTTTCGCGTATCCGGCATTTTTAGCTTTTTCAAGATATGGCAAAGCTTTAAAACGGAATTCTGTATGGAGATAACAAATTCCAACCCTTGCCATGATGTGAGGATTATTGGGCTTCACACTATCAAGCTTGAGGTAAAGAGGCAGAGCCTGACCATATTCCTCCACGCGGAAATACTCTTTTGCGATTTTTTCGGTGTTTTTAGCAGAAAATTTCTGGGCGTGGACATTAATGGAAAAAAGTAACAGGCATACGGGCAATGCAAGCCTGAGGGCTGAAGTTATTGGATACATAGAGTTTTTTAAAAAGGGTACTTTGATACTAATATGAACAAATATAAATACTATTAACTGAAAATATATCATAATATTGCAACTTGACGAACTCAGGAAACACCGATAAAGGACAAAGGTAAGGTATATGAAGATCAATAAGGCCGCGTTTATTACCAGCAACACCGATTACAAAAAATGTCCTCCGCCGGACAGACCCGAATATGCATTTATCGGAAGATCCAATGTGGGGAAATCCTCGCTGATCAATATGCTCACCGGCCGGAACTCTTTAGCCAAAACCTCAGTAAAGCCGGGAAAAACACAATTGATCAATCATTTCATCATCAACGAAGAATGGTATCTGGTGGATCTGCCCGGCTATGGTTGGGCTAAAACCAGCAAGGAAAATAAGGCGAAATGGGACATAATGATCCGCGAGTACCTCCGGGAAAGAGAAAATCTCCTTTGTATCTTTCTTCTGATCGATTCCAGGCTGGAACCGCAGAAGATTGATCTGGAATTTATGGAGTGGATGGCCAATTCAGGCATACCTTTTGTGATTGTATTTACCAAAGCGGATAAACAGTCAGTTACAAAGACCAAAAGCCTGATATCTGCCTATAAATCAACCTTGCTTGAAAGCTGGGAGGAATTGCCGCAAAGCTTTATCACTTCTTCGGCCGAAGGCCTGGGAAGAGAAGAAATCCTTGAATTCGTTGAAAAACTAAACAAGGGATTTACAGTTGCGTAATATAATTTGAGTTAATGGAATTAATCTTTTATTTTGCAAACCCTAAATACTACAACTATGAAAATGATCAGAACTGTATTCCTTACTTTGGCAATAGCCATGATGGCTCTTGCAGCAGAAGCACAAACAGTTGCTCCTAAAAAAGTAATTCCTGTAGCAGAATACTATTCGGGGGGACAAGACTCGATGTATGCCTTCATTAATAAGAAAATCATCTATCCTCCTGTAGCAAAAAGGAACAGAATGCAGGGAGAATGTATCGTTAGCTTCAACCTGACTTCCGATGGAAGAATTGAAAATGTGACCATCGTAAAAAACATCGGCGGCGGCACAGGAGAAGAA
>JBJMLY010000245.1:0-9343 GCA_045805025.1 Cytophagaceae bacterium
AGAAATAATCGTTGGGATAGGCAAAAGTTTCGGGCTCATTCAGAATAGGTATACGGAGTTTTTCATTCATCTGAATTTCGTAAAAGCTTATGGCGTTTCTGTACTTATGAAATCCGGTTTGGGCATAGGAAGGGAAAAAGAAGTATGTTTTCGCTCCTTTGCTCTCAGCATAATTCTTAAAGTAATTTAGCATGACGATGTATTCGTCATAATCTTTCTTTTTGATTATTGTTTTATCGTTCAGGTATTCCGGAGATTTCCGGAGCAGATGGGCGGTCATATCTCCGTTGTCATCAAAAGAACTTAGTTTGAAAATGGGATTATTGTCTGGTTTTTTATTCCAGCCTTGCAAAATGGTTCTCTGGACCTGACTCACATACCTCTTTAGTTTTTTTACCTGGCGTTCTGCATCGCTTTGCGGCTGGAAAGAAACTGCTTCCGGATAAAAGTCGATTGTTCTCTCAATTAATTCATCGTCACCTTCTGAAATATAATATTCGGGTGAAATGACGATGACATCGTTCTTCTGAATATCCGGTTTTATTTCATTTAGCATAAAGGTAAGTCCAAGGCCCGCATGAATTCCCATGTTAAGGACAGGCATATGCAACTCTTCCTCCATTTTTTTACTATCAATTCCGAAAGCGACATTGGATCCTCCCACTAAAATTATGCGCGGCGATTTAACGGTTTTCAGGCGCTGGTGTTTCCGGGCAATCACCTCCATATAGTCAATATCGGATGTGTTTACAGGATTAATGAGGTAGATAAGAAGGCATGACAAAAATGCCATTGACATAAGTAAAAAAGACTTTAGCAGAAATACTTTCATCAGAATTGAAAATAAATGAATTGTTGGGGGACATTATATACTCCAAGAATAATGATGGCCATGACAATCAGGTAATAGGCTGACCATCGCAGGGCTTTGTTCCGAAATGAAATACTTTCGGCAAAGCTCCGGCTTCCCTGGTAGTATTCTGCGACCAATAAAAACAATATAGACAGGCAAGCGACCATGAATTCGGTAGAACTAAGTCCTAAATACAGAAAACTCTGTCTCGCGAAATGGTTGTTGGCGATCACATCTTTAATTCCCGCCATCCAACCTGAGAACAGGTGATTTACGATATAAAGAGCATCGGCAATGGTATTTGCCCGAAAAAAAATCCAGGTAAAGGAAACCAGGGCAAAGGTGATCAGTACCTGAGAGGATCTATAGAAGAGGGATTCCTTATTCAGCCCTGTATATCGAATAATGTTTTCTCTCAAGCCGGAAGTTATAAGAGCAAACACGAGATAAAAGCCGTGCAGAGCGCCCCAGACGATGAAGGTCCAGTTAGCCCCATGCCAGAGCCCGCTGAGAAGGAATACGATAAACAGATTGAAATACCAGCGCGGAACTGCAACTTTATTGCCTCCCAATGGGATGTACAGGTAATCTTTAAACCAGGTGGATAATGAGATATGCCAGCGTTTCCAGAATTCAGACACAGATCCTGAAAAGTAGGGTTTGTTAAAATTAGTCATCAGCTTAAATCCCATCACCTCAGCAGCGCCAATTGCTATATCCGAATATCCGGAGAAATCACAATAGACCTGAAAGGTGAAAAAGAATGTGGCCAGCAGAAGAGAAAGGCCTTCGTAGCTGGTCGGAGAATCGTAAACCTGGTTTACCATCAGGGCAAGTCTGTCGGCGATGACTACTTTTTTCAGCAAGCCCCAGGCCATGAGCTTAAGTCCGTCGGTTACCCGCTGGTATTCGAAGGAATGTTTTTCGTAGAACTGGCTCAGAAGGTTTTGAGGCCGTTCAATAGGACCTGCCACCAGCTGGGGATAGAACATGACGTACAGCGCATAAATGCCGAAATTTCTTTCTGCTCTTTGATTACCGCGATATACTTCGATGGTATAGCTCATAGCCTGAAACGTATGGAATGAAAGTCCGATCGGGAGCAGAATGCTTAAATAAGGTACCGGATTTTCGTAACCTGCCCCATGCAGGAGAAAGCTCAGATTTTCGTTCAAGAAATTATAGTACTTGAAAATGCATAAAATGCCAATGTTGGCAGCCAGGCTTAGAATCAGAAAAGAAAAGCGCTTTCGCCCCTGGGATTTCTCGATGAGTATCCCTGCAAAGTAATCCAGCACGATCGTGAAGCCCAGAATTAAAATATAAACCGGGATAAAAGCCATGTAAAAATAGCAACTGCTTGCCAGCAGCAGGAACCACCGGTATTTATGCGAAAGCAAAAAATAGGCAGTGCTTACCAGGACGAAAAAAAATAAAAAATGGATGGAATTAAAAAGCATTCCCGGTATGGAGTTTTCTAAAGCACTTAAACTACTAATTTAAGATGGGGGAAGCAAGGGGAGATGCATGTGGGATTCATTACAGTAAAAAGAGCGCCATTGTTTGTTGTAATTATAAAACAAGATTTGGACTGCTCAAAAAAATGCTGCATTCCCATCACCATTTGTCATCATTACCAGGAGAATCAAAGTAATATGACTTTATGAGTCTGCCTTGCTTGTCGTACCATTTCCATTTCCCTTTCTTTCCTCCATTCATATAATTTCCTGTGGCTTTAACAGACCCATTTGAATAATATGATTCATATTTCCCATCATGTTTTCCATAACTATAATTGCCTTTATACCATAATTGGCCATTGGGGTAGTAGGCTTGAAATGGGCCAATAAGAGTTCCGATCAGATATTCTCCTGTATACGCAGGCTTTCCATCAGGATAGGTAATAGTAAATTTTCCCTTACCATTTTTAACAAGCGTATCGCCTGTTGAACTTAAAATAAAATCATAAGTCCAGCGGTTATTTCCAAAATAATCTCTCTGATACATTAAATTTCCATTCTGATAATATACTTTCCACGTTCCGGCTGGAAAGCCTTTATAATACTTTCCTTCTGTCATAATATTTCCATTGGAATAGTAATCTGTAAATAGACACGAGTCAGCCATATCCATTTTTGAACCCAGGGAATCCCATAAGTTTTTCATATACAGAGTATAGTTTATGCTATTTACCTTCATCAGATCAATGCTTACGTTTAATGCCTTTGTATTAAAATCCTGGTCAAGAAGGTATTTCTTTTTGCCGTTTTTGTAGAAATGTCTGGATTGAGAAAGCTTTTGATTTTCATAATAATCTCTTGCAAACACGTTTCCTGTTGTGTCATAAAAAATTATTTCACCCACTGTAAGTGTATCCATATCAGCAAATGAATAATAATCTGCAGAATCCTTTTCAACAGGCATCCAATAGCCTTCATTTACTCCGTAATAATAATTATAGTAATACTTTGTCTGAGTGAAGCCAACTAAGAAATTTAAAGAGAATAGCAGCAGCAGTATCGTTTTTTTCATATGAATTAATCTTTCTAGCGCTCTTACTAAAATGGCATAGTAACTGAAACAGGAACAGTAAACAGCTTTAATCTCTGTTTATTGCTCCTGTTTTTTCACTGGTAGTCTCGACGGGAATCGAACCTGTATCAAAAGTTTAGGAAACTTCTATTCTATCCATTGAACTACGAGACCATTTTTAAATTACTCTTTTACTTCAAACTCCTATTGGATGAAGGATAGATCCAGGTTAACTTTCATTGAACTCCGGGACCGTAACTCCAAAATTACTCAATTAACGGCTTTTCACAAATTGTGCGGGAACATATTGTTCTGCTTCTTTTTGACTTCTTCAATCAGCAGTTCCTTTAGCTCATCGACATTTTCTTTATTGGCAGCAGAGATAAAAACGGTTTTAACATCTTTTTTATTCATATAGCTGGCCTTCAGGTTTTCCAGCGTCTTGGGAATTTCATCCTCAAGATTTTCCTGATAAAGATCAATCTTATTCAGCACCAGGATCGTGTCCTTATTGCCGGCTCCGATCTCGGATAACGTCGTGTTCACGACTTCAATATGCTCCTCGAAAGAAGGATGGGCGATATCGACCACATGCATCAGAATATCGGCTTCCCTGATTTCGTCCAGCGTAGACTTAAAACATTCCACCAGGGTGTGAGGAAGTTTGCGGATAAAGCCTACGGTATCTGTGAGCAGAAACGGGGTATTGTCATAGACTACTTTCCGCACCGTTGAATCAACCGTTGCAAACAATTTATTTTCTGCGAAGACATCGGCTTTCGAAAGCAGATTCATGAGCGTTGATTTTCCCACATTGGTATAGCCTACCAGGGAAACTCTTACCACTCCCGTGCGTGATTTGCGTTGGGTAGCGCTCTGCTTGTCCATCTTTTCCAGTCTTGTTTTCAGCAGGCTTATCTGGTCCCTGATTTTTCTTCTGTCGGTCTCAATTTCCTGCTCTCCTGCTCCTCCTCTGGTACCTGTACCTCCCCGTTGTCTTTCCAGGTGACTCCACATTCTTGAAAGGCGTGGCAGCATGTATTGAAATCTTGCCAGTTCTACCTGGGTTTTAGCCTGAGGTGTTTTAGCCCGGAGCATGAAAAGGTCCAGTATCAGAAGGCTGCGGTCGTAGATTTTGCACCCTAGTTCTTTTTCAATGTTCCGAAGTTGTGAGCCCGAAAGGTCATCATCAAAGATTACCATGTTTACGGCTTTGTCTTTGACATAGGCCTTAATTTCCTGCAGTTTGCCCTTACCTACAAAGCTGTGATTGTCGGGCTTTTCAAGCTTTTGAGTGAATTTATAAAGTGTGACAATACCCGAAGTTTCTGCCAGGAATTGCAGCTCATCCAGGTACTCCTGAACTTTTTCCGGTGTCTGCCTGGAATTCACCAAAGCAACAAGTACCGCTGTTTCGGAAGCTACGCTGGTGACGTGAAGTTCTTTCATTCTATTTTTTAAATCCTTCTATATAGTTGGTCAGGTCTTTGATCTGCTGATCGTTCAACTGACCTTTGAATTTCGGCATAATTCCTTTGCCATTGGCTATAACAGATTCTTTCTCCGAAGTGTTCAGTGTACTCTGACTTAAATCTTTGGCCCCGCTGAGTCCCAGCTTGCCGTCTGCTCCATGGCAATTGGCGCAGTTTTGTGTATAGATTAACTCCGCATCCGTGGCAGAAATTTTTTCTCTGGCACCGGTGAGGCTATGGGTCTCTCCCACTCGGTAAGTGAATAAAAAGATGAGTACGCTCAGTACTGCCAGTACTTTATTTTTCTTTTTAATGCCGACAATGCCCAATGGAATTCCGGCGAGCACCAGTATGATTTTTCCGATCAGGTAGGTGTCAATCTTATCGCTGTGGAGCGCGAAAAGCAGGTAGCCGCCTGTAACCAGTATTAAGCTTCCCAGAATGATGTCCAGTACTTTCGTCTTTTCCCTGATCTTATCCAGCAGCACAGTTTTATTGGCCAGCAGAAGAATGGTTTTAAAGATCATAAAAAGAAGGAACAGAATAACGACTGTTAAATGCAGGTGAAGAATTCCTTTTGCCATAGAGCGTGTTTGATTTTAGCGTAAAGACAAATTTATAATATTTTACCGAACCCAGGTAACTTTTGTATTATAGAGGTATTGTGGCCATTTTTGTGCCGGATGAGGATCGTTATAACAGTCAACAGTTCATGGAACATCTACAACTTCCGGATGGGGTTGATCGATGTGCTGAGAAAGGAAGGCCACGAAGTGCTGGCTCTGGCTCCTTACGATCAGTATGCTCCTAAGCTTGAGCAGATGGGAATTCCCTGCTTTCCTCTGAAAATGGATAATAAGGGCAGCAATCCCCTGAAAGATGCGGGGCTTACGATTCAGCTCTATCGCCAGTATAAGAAGCTGAGGCCTGACGTAATCCTGCAGTACACGATCAAACCTAATATTTATGGGTCAGTCGCAGCGCGCATGCTCGGTATTCCTGTTATTAATAATGTTTCGGGCCTTGGTACAGTCTTTCTCCACGATAACATCGTATCACGCATAGCCATCCGGATGTACCGATTTGCTTTCCGGTTCCCCCGGAAAGTTTTTTTTCAGAATGAAGACGACAGAATGCTTTTTCTGGAAAAGAAAATTGTGAAACAAAGTATTACCGGAATTCTTCCGGGATCCGGAATAGACCTTGATAAATTTCCGGTCAGGATCTACAGGAAAAATGAACCTTTTGTTTTTCTCATGGTGGCCCGGCTTCTCTATGATAAAGGCGTGGTGGAATATGCAGAGGCGGGAAAGATATTGAAAGAAAAAGGAAGACGTGTAAGATTACGCATACTGGGCTCCATGGATACCGAAAGCGGCCTTGGAATACCCGCATCCAAGATGGGCGAATGGCAGCAGAAAGGATACATTGAATTTGGAGGTTTTAGCGATGGAATCAGGGAAGAAATGGAGAAAGCCGATGTAGTGGTTCTTCCTTCATACCGCGAGGGAACTCCCAGAACCCTGCTGGAGGCTGCATCGATGGGAATCCCGCTGGTAACGACCGATGTGCCGGGCTGCAGGGAAGTGGTATCAGAAGGTAAAAACGGATATTTATGCGCCCCGGCCAATGCCGTTGAACTGGCTGAAAAAATGGAAAAAATTCTGAATCTTAATGCCGATCAGTTTGCTGCCATGGGGAGGCAGAGCCGGGAAATTGCAAGCACAAAATTCGATCAGAACATCGTTTTTCAAAAATATCTGGAGGAAATACATAATATACAGGCCCAGGCTGCCTGTAAATAATTCTGGAAAGTTCACGAATAAGATTATCTTTGAAATACTTAAAATACGAGTATGGAGTTTCGGCAATTTTCGATAAAGGGCCTGGTAGAGATTACCCCCCGCCTTTTCAAAGATGAAAGAGGGCTGTTTTTCGAATCCTATAGCGAAAAAATATTCAGGGAAAATGGTATAGATGCAGTTTTTGTCCAGGATAATCAATCATTCTCGCTTCCAAATGTGCTACGGGGATTACATTTTCAAAATCCGCCCTATGCCCAGGGTAAGCTTGTAAGAGTAATAAAGGGCCGTGCGATAGACGTTGCAGTGGATATAAGGGCCGGCTCCCCAACTTTTGGCCAGCATCAGTCGGTTATCCTTGATTCAGAAAAATGCAACATGTTTTACATCCCGGAAGGGTTTGCTCATGGATTTCTGGCTCTGGAAGAGACAATATTATCATATAAGTGCACGAATTTTTATAATAAAGCCTCTGAATCCGGGATTATATGGAACGATCCGGATCTGGGTATTGATTGGAATGTTTCCGTTCCTCTTGTTTCAGAAAAGGATAAGGAGCTTGGCAGGCTGAAAGATCTTAAAATCAGCTAGTAAAATTACCTTTAACCCCGTCATCGTATTAATAGAATCATGATGTTTTTTTTCAAAAATAAAATTCCTGGTCTTGCGTTATTAATTCTTGTGAGTGGAATGCTGAGTTGCAGGAATCACAGCAAGATGTTTACAATAGAGAATAATCTTCTGGTGGATTCTATTCAAAAGCAGGTAGCCTTTGCCGAAAGAAATTATATCATTCGTAAAGATGATTATATCACTGTGAAAGTATATACAAATCGCGGTGAGATTCTGATAGATCCGAATTCCGAGCTGAATAAAGGTGCTGCAGCGGGGGCGGTAAAAGGTAAAGAAGATCTGATAAAATACCTGGTCAGAGATGATGGTAAAGTGAACCTGCCGATGGTTGGTGATGTTGGCATAGAAGGTTATACATTGCAGCAGGCAGACAGTCTTCTGGCAAAGAGCTACAACAAATTTTATGAAAGCCCTTTTGTGATTACGTCAATACTTAATAAAAGAGTGTTGGTGCTCGGGCCCTTTCCCTTAGGCGGCAAAGTGATCCCGCTTCAGAATGAAAATATCAATCTGATAGAAGTAATTTCTCTTTATGGCGGAATTCCCGATAATGGGAAGGCCTATAATATTCGTATAATCAGGGGGGATCTGAAGAACCCGAATGTAATGATTGTAGATCTTTCAACCATAGAAGGCATGAAAAAAGCCACGTTGGATATTCAGCCAAACGACATAATTTATATTGAACCCGTCAGAAAGCTTTTTGTGGAATCTTTCAGAGATATCTCACCTTTGCTTTCACTGCTGGTATCAAGTCTTTCCATTATATTAATATTCTCACGTAAATAACCCTATGAATACCGAAGGAGTCGCAGATAAAGGCCAGGGGAAGTTTTTTACCGAAGAAGATAACTATGATGACTTCCTGAGTGATTTTGATATCGCCAAGCTTCTTATTGTTGGACGCAAAAATATTGTATGGGTTATTCTGCTTTTCTTCATTTCTTTTTCCGGAGCTTTTCTTTATAAGAGATATACCAAGCCGATTTATGAATCCTCATCCACCCTCAAGCTTGATTTAAAAAGCGACGCGGGGGTTCTTGGTTTTAAAAACTTTAAGGATGAGAGCGTTCAGCAGGCGGCTAAACTCACCACCATTTCAGGGGAAATAGAGCTGATCAAGTCCAGGGCAACTTTCGAAAAAGTGATCAAAAGGATGAACCTGAACGACAGCTATTTTTCTTACGGAAGCGTATTGTTCGAAGAAAAATACAAAACTTCCCCTTTTGTTGTCGATTATGTAATTAAGAATCCTTCCTATTACGATTTTAAATTCGACCTGCAGATTCTTAATGAAAAGGAATTTATGCTGGCTTACAAAGTGGGAAGTACAGAAATCAGCAAACGATATCGCTTTGAGGAAAAAATTGAGAATGGCGATTTCAGGTTTATTGTAAAACGCAATTCCATCTATCAGGTCGTTGATAAAAGCACACGCTATTTTTTTATTATTAATAGTAATGAAGCGCTGCTTGCCTACCTTGCTTCCAATATCAATGTGGCAATTCTTAACCTAGACGCCAATACAATAAAAGTCTCTTTTAAAGATCACAGTGCTCGTAAAGCCTCGGATATAATCAACACCATCGACTCAGTATACCTGCAGGAAACCATCGATCAGAAAACCAGAGCATTCGAACAAACGATCAGATTCCTTGAAAAGTCGCTCGATACCACTGAAAAAAATCTTGAATTTTCAGAAAGGAATATGGAAAGCTTTGTTAAGAAGCATAAGACCTTCGACGTGAGAGCGGATTTTGTAAACATTTCAAAGAAATTCGAAAGCATCGACAACCAGAAGCTTGAGCTGAAAATTCAGATATCGCTGCTTAACGACTTAAAGGACCTTATAGAAACAGATAAAGATCTGAGAGTATTCATCCCTTCTATCTCTAAATTGCCCGATCCTCAGCTTGTAACTACGATATCTAACCTTAATATTATTCAGCGGGACAGAGAAAGGCTGCGGGCATCCTATAAAGACACAACTTTTGCAGTAAAGCAAAGAAATATAGAGATAGAAAATCTGAAAGCGACTATTCTCGAGCTCA
>JBJMLY010000246.1:0-3569 GCA_045805025.1 Cytophagaceae bacterium
CTGGCTATTGAGATATGGAAGATCCTTGCACCCGCCATTGGAGAGATCTCCAAAGCGCAGTTGCACTGCATTACCTTGTATGAAACACCGAGGAACTATGTGGAGTATTTCGGGGAAACCAATTGACAGTTGGCAATTAATTCAAAACTCAAAATTCAAAACTCAAAATTTACAAGGTGAAATATTTCATCATCGCCGGGGAACGTTCGGGAGATCTTCATGCTTCCAACCTGATTAAAGAGCTAAGAAAGAAAGACTCTTCTGCCGAGATCGTCTGCTGGGGCGGTGATTATATGGAATCTGCCGGGGCCAGGCTACTGCGTCACTACAAGGAGTATTCCATTATGGGCTTTATCGAAGTGGCCTTCAGTCTTCGCAAAATATCACAGCTCTTTAAGGCATGTCATCAGGATATTCTGGATTTTAATCCCGATGTACTAATTCTGGTTGATTTTTCAGGATTTAATCTACGCGTCGCAAAGTTCGCAAAAGAACATGATTTCAAAGTGTTCTATTACATTTCACCCAAGATCTGGGCCTGGAACCAGTCAAGGGCCAATAAGGTCAAAAAGCTGGTAGATCGCATGTTTGTGATCATGCCCTTTGAAGAAGAATTTTACCAGCGCTACGATTATAAAGTCGACTATGTAGGCAATCCGCTGAAGGATGCCATTTCGGCCTTTAAAGCAGATCCGGAATTCCGGATTAAAAATAAGATAGGCGCAGAGCCCATTATTGCAATACTTCCGGGCAGCAGAAAACAAGAGGTGGAGGTTATGCTGGAGGAGATGGTGAGGATCGTCCCATTTTTTCCAGGTTATCGTTTTGTAATCGCCGGCGTAAGCAATCTACCCTCGGCTTTCTATGAAAGGTTCAGAAGGCAAGATGTGATTGATGTTGTCTACGATCAGACCTACGATCTTTTGTCGAATGCCTCGGCAGCACTGGTGACTTCAGGAACAGCCACACTCGAAACAGCACTTTTTTCTGTTCCGCAGGTGGTGGTTTACAGAGCAAGTCCCATTACATATCTTATTGTAAAAGCTCTGATCAAAGTAAAATATATCTCGCTCGTAAATCTTATTGCCGGCAAAGAAGTCGTGAAAGAATTGATTCAATCTGAGTTAAATCAGGGAAATTTAAAAACGGAGTTGAAACATATCCTGGAAGGGGTAAAGCGGAGCAAACAGTTAAGTGATTACCAGGAACTTCAGACCATACTGGGGGAGAAGGGCGCTTCCGAAAAGACAGCTTCTCTCATGTGGAAATACCTTCAGGCCTGAAACGTTCTCCAATAAAAAAAGCCCAGATCTCTCTGAGCTTTTTGTTTTTTGTCTTTTATAATTTACCTAAGCGACTTTAAGCTTATTGAATTTCGACCTTTCGATTTTCTCCTCGGCATATGCCCTGGTTACCACAAATTTCTCGGTGCTCTCCTGCGATGGAAGTTCGAACATAGCATCGGTCATGATCGCTTCGCAGATAGATCGTAAGCCTCTGGCTCCCAGCTTGAACAGCATCGCTCTCTCAACAATATAATCCAGCGCTTCGTCTTCAAACTCCAGCTCTATATTCTCCATTTTAAACAGCTTGGAATATTGTTTTGCAATGGCATTTTTAGGTTCTGTCAGAATCAGTCTGAGCGTTTCTTTCGACAAAGGCTCCAGATGAGTCAGTACAGGTACTCTTCCGATCAGTTCGGGAATTAAGCCGAATGATTTCAGATCCTGGGCGGAAACATATTGAAGCAGGTTCTCTTTATCAAGGTGCACATCCTTTTTGCTTTTGCCTGTAAATCCAAGGGGACGAGTATTTAACCGGTTTCCGATGAGCCTGTGAATGCCATCGAAAGCGCCTCCGCAAATGAACAGTATGTTTTCCGTATTCAGGCTGATCATTTTCTGATCCGGATGCTTTCTTCCGCCCTGAGGGGGAACATTCACCGAAGTTCCTTCCAGCAATTTCAGCAATGCCTGCTGAACGCCTTCACCGCTCACATCTCTTGTAATCGAAGGGTTATCGCTTTTGCGGGCGATTTTATCAATTTCGTCAATATAAACAATACCTCTTTCGGCAGCTTCCACATCGTAATTGGCAGATTGCAGCAGTCGTGTAAGTATGCTTTCCACGTCTTCTCCCACGTAACCAGCTTCTGTCAGAACGGTCGCATCGGCAATACAGAAAGGCACCTGAAGGATTTTGGCCATGGTACGGGCAATGTATGTTTTTCCCGTGCCGGTTTCACCCACCATCATGATGTTGGATTTTTCAATTACCACATCGCCCTCCGCATCTTTTTGCATCAGCCTCTTGTAATGGTTGTAAACGGCTACAGACATCACCTTTTTTGCCTCATCCTGTCCGACCACAAACTGGTCAAGGAATTTTTTCATTTCCACCGGTTTGATAAGGTTGAATTTAGGTGCGCTGCTTTTGCTTCTGACTTTACTTTCTTCCGCAAGGATCTGCTGCGACTGGGTAATACATTTATCGCAGATGTGAGCATGTATTCCTGATATCATCAGGGCTACATCCTTCTTATTTCTCCCGCAAAATGAACAAGTAATTGGTGCCATACTCTAATATAATCAAAAAACTGATTTTTTGGTTTATTTTCTGACTAAAACCTCATCAATGATTCCGTATTCTTTTGCTTCTGAAGCTTTTAGCCAATAATCACGGTCTGAATGCTTTTCGATAGTCGGGATATCTTTACCGCTGTGTTTAGCCAGAATTTCATAAAGCTCCTGTTTTAATTTCAGGATCTCTCTCGCTGTGATCTCGATATCGGACGCCTGTCCCTGAACTCCACCCAGCGGCTGGGGTATCATAATTCTTGAATGTGGTAATGCAGATCTCTTACCTGCTGCACCTCCGCAAAGCAATACTGCGCCCATGGAAGCAGCAAGTCCAGTGCAGATGGTGGCCACATCCGGACCTACATACTGCATAGTGTCGTAAATGCCAAGACCGGCATAAACAGATCCTCCCGGACTATTCACATATATAAGAATATCTTTTTTAGAATCGGCGGATTCAAGAAAGAGAAGCTGAGCTACCACAATGTTGGAAACATAATCGTCGATGGCTGTGCCAAGGAAGATGATCCGGTCTGCCATAAGACGGGAGAACACGTCAATTACCGTGGCTCTCATTTGTCTTTCTTCAATCACATTGGGTGTCATATTGTCAATATTGGGTACTGACATACTTTCCACTATGCTGATGTATTTGTCTACAATATGGCCTCCGATACCCTGACCCTTTACAGCAAATTTCCTGAATTCTTCCTTATTTATCATGATTTCTATACTTTTAGGTTGATACAAATGTAAAAAAAAAGTCCTTTGGAGAAAGGACTTTCAAAAACTTTACCAACTATTTTTGTCGTGACTTAGTGGCAATTTCTTTAAACTCTTCGACGGTTATCTTTTTGTCCTGAAAAGATACCTCGCCCTTGATAAAGCTTAAAACCTTGTCAAAGAATACTTGTTCAAACATTTTCATGTAATTCTTCCCTTTATCCTGTTTCAGATAATTATCGGCGATTTTGTCAAAACTCTCCTGCA
>JBJMLY010000247.1:0-6568 GCA_045805025.1 Cytophagaceae bacterium
AAAACCCATCGATTAATACGCTGCCGCTGATCACCGGAAGATCAGAAGCCGCGGTAATGATATAAGGAGCTGCAGGAATAGCGAAATAGATAGTATCAAGTCCAGGTGCGGCATTGGCAAGCCGAATGCATTTTCTCAGACTGTTGCTTCCATCACCTGTCGTATAGCCCAGCAAATTATCCGTATCACCGGTATTGTCTACCGAAAAGACTGCCGAGAAGGAAAAACCTGAAGAAGAAAAAATAAACAGAAGGGTAAGAAAACTTACTATCCCTGATTTCATATTGGCATTTAAATCCTATTTTAAAAATCCTGAAACTGAAATTACGTATCAGACTTTTAAATAGTTAGAAAATAAAGACCAAAAAATAGGCATCTGTTGCCTGTAATCAGCCTGACAAGTAAAAACAAGGATTATCGTTTCTTTTAGTCCCCGGAAACCCGGATTTTTCTAATCAATGGAGCTTCTCCCCTTTTTTTAATCCGCAGAAAATAACTACCACCGGCAATGTTATGAAGGTTCAGAGAGACAGAGAATACATCTGAATGATAAGCTTCTGAACCGGATTCAAACACGGTTCTTCCCAGAAGATCAATAATTGAAATATCATCGATATCCACTGCTTCGCCGAATTGAATGTTGAGCTGATCTTCTACCGGATTCGGATATATAATAATACTGCTGTTCTCTCTCAGGTTTACACTGCGAACAGTTGAATAGGTAAAGCTTCCATCCACATCCACCTGCTTCAGGCGGTAATAAACTTCTGCTGCCGGTGCATACAGATCATCAAAATAATAGTCATGCGGCTGTCCTGTCGTATTATTTCCCGGCACACGGCCGATGGCTTCGAACTGAATTCCATCCATGCTTCTTTCAATAATAAACTCCTGATTGTCTTTTTCTGAGGCAGTCTGCCAGCGGAGTTTTACGGAAGCATCCGGATTTTTCAAAGCCTGGAAATCTGTAAACTCTACAGGCAGGTATCCGCAAGAGCTGGCGCAATTAATCCGAAGCCAGTTCAGCTTCATAGCTGAACCATTACTGGCCGTCAGGTAAATTTTCTGTTTACCCGCCGCAAGATTAACACTGTTCAGGGTTTTGGTGCTCCAAGCCCCGGCGCTATTAAGCGATGCCGTGGTGCCCAGTAAAACATTACCAGGATAGGTGTGAACGGAAATAGTGCTCGCTGCGCTCGTGTTAACCCTGAAATCAATGGTATAAGACTGTGTCGCGGGAATGTCTACATTATAAAAAATCGTATCGTCAGTTGCCGAGAGAAAATTATAGGCGTCCAGAGTACCTGATACATCGCTCGTTGCTTCGAGCAGCACAGAATAGGGCCATGCACATGCGCTGCCATTCCAGCCGCAATACGTGACACTCTTATCAATATAGTGCTCGGCTTCAATGATATTATTGACCTTGTGGTAGAAAGCATTATCGTACGAAGACATATAAGTATAGATGAGGCCCAGGTTAGTAAAATTTCCTGTGGTCTGAGTCAGAATATCCGTAGACGTGGTGCCAGGAGATGACCTGGCCAGAAACCAGGCGTAACGGAATACAGCAGGATCCTTTTCCATAAAATCAATGACGTCTACCATCAGCTGAGCATGTTGCGTAGCGGTAGTAGCGCCGGATCTGTCAAACTCCGTTACCCAGATCGGCTTGTTGTATTTCCGGTAGGGATTCAGCACACCTTCAAAACCATAGAGCCATGTATCGTAAATATGGATCGCGATATGATCGACCTGGCAGCCGGGACAAGCGGCAAAAAAATCATCCAGCCATTTAGTGCCGTCCATGTTGTTGTACCCTGCTATACATGTGCCGGAACAATAGCCCAGAGCCGGACTCACAATTTTCAGATTGTGGGCATTGGCAATTGCTTCTACCTGCGGCCAGATCGCTGCAGCCTGAGCCGGAGTCATATTGGCCTGCACATTAAAATTCGGCTCATTGAAGGCCAGCAGGTATTTAACCTCAGGATGGGCGGTCAGATAATTGTTGAGTGCAGTGGCATTCCAGCTGCCATTCCACAACATGGGGGCATACTCTATGTAATTCTGTTCGGTATTGATCACCGCAGCCGCCGGCGTATTGGCCCAGTTGTAATACCAGGTCAGGTAATTATCAACGGCCATGCAATCGTTGTTGTCTGCCAGATCTCCCGCAAGCCCCCTCTTCGGACTAATTGTCTGTCCTGCCAGGCTTGTTGCCGCAAAGAAGAAGGTCACCAGAAAATAGACTTTATTCATAGAGTTTTTTAAGAAGCAGACCATGAAGAGCTGATCCGCTTTCTTATTATCAAACTACGATGAATTAATTTACAGACAATGGAATTAGACTTAAATCACTAAAAATGGTCTTATTTCATGGAAGCAAATAAAGTATGATTTACCGATCACTGGCAATAAAAATCTCTCAGAGAAAGAATTTGGAAGGTTTTCTGTAAAAGTTATACTCTTAATAAGCCGATAAAACGAAGATAAGGCATGTTTTAAGGATTCATTTAAGAAGCAGTATCCACAGGACTGTCAGTATGGGGCCAAGGACACCGATTAGAATACCACCGATCCTGAAATCTTTTTGCTCCAGCATACCTGTGCTATAAACAATGGCATTCCAGGGCGTCGACACCGGTAAAAATAATGCCAGTGAAGCAGCAAGTCCGATGGAAAGCGCCACCTCTTTTTCAAACCCTGGAAGAATAGCCATTCCTATTGGGATCAAGACAGCAGACGAAGCCGCATTAGTAACGAAGTTGGCAAATATGCTGCTTAGAAAAGCAAAAATTAACAGGAAGATGAGGGTACCTGCATTCAACGTCTTCATAAAATCAGCGAAGTGATTCAGAATACCTGAAGATTCAAGAGCTACTCCCAGCGATAATCCCCCGGCAACCAGAAAAAGAGTATCCCAGGGCAAGGCACGTATATCATCTCCGTCAAGGATACCGGTGAGTGTCAGGAAAACGATAGGAATGGCAGAAATGGCAGCGACCGTAATGCCATGCCAGGAGGTGGTAAACCAAAACGCGATCGTAACGATGATAATAACCAATACGATATGCCTCTTTATAACAGATTCCGTTCCCCTCCCTCCCCGATCCGTACCCAGAAAAGAAAAAGAAACCGGCGAGCTGTCTTTTATGAACGCCTTCATCAGGACTATGCCGCAAATAACGCTCAGGGCAAGAGCAAGCGGCAGCCCATACAACATCCAATCAAGAAAGGTTATTTTAATACCCACATTTTCGAGTATACCCACAGCCACTGCATTCGGCGGACTCCCGATGATCGTAGCCATTCCGCCGGTGGTAGCTGCAACGGAAACTCCCAGCAGCAAGGCTTTACTCGTACCCGATTTACCAAGAGAATTCAGCAAAGGCATAAGGGCTGCGACGATCATGGCCGTCGTAGCGGTATTCGACATCAGCATGGAACCTATCATGGTGGTAGCCATCAAAGCAATAAGAATATTCTGAGGCTTCGTTCCCGAAATTCTCAAAGTCAGACGCAAGAGCTCTTCATCAAGCCTGGTCTTAGTCATTGCGGAAGAAATAAAAAAACCTCCCAGAAATAACCAGATGGTGCTGCTGGAAAATGTATTAACATACTTATCAATTTTTTCGGGATGCGCATTAAAGTGCTCATTCCCCATGGCAAAAACCAGGTATGCCATAATAAAGAGACTTACGGCAAAAGCCGGAATCGCCTCCGTAACCCATAAACCGATGGAGAAGAAAAGAAGAAAAAGCGTATACATTTGCGAATCGGTAAAACCCGGTTGCTTCAGAAGCCATGTTAGCAGAAGAGCCGTGATCAGCGATGCGGTAAAGTATACCGCTGACTTTAGTCGTTTCTTCTTCTGGATATCTTCGATAAGTACTTCGCTCATGTATCTTTATTTTAATTTCAGAGATGAAAAAGCACTGATTCCATTGCATAATCTCTGTTATATCAGGACTGCAATGAAATCAGCATAAATGGGACTGCTTACTGCTAATATTCAATAAACAATTTTTGCAAATCCTCTCTATTCCTTTTTTTGACTAATGCTAACATTAAAAGCACTCTTGCCTTTTGCGGATTAAGCTCGTCGGAGGAGACTGTACCATACTCTTCATCTTTTATTTCACCTTTAATTAATACCGCACCAATAGGAACGCGTGAAGCTCTTACAACAGACACCCCGGCCTTCGTTGCTCTTTTGGCAGCTTCCAATGTTCCTGCATTCATATTCCCATCGCCGACACCGGCAATAACAATTCCTTTCGCTCCCGCCTTCACCATTAAATCAATTAAATCGGGTGATACATCAGCGCAGGCATATATAATATCAACGCGAGGGAGCTCCTTCATTCCCTCCACAGAGAATTCACTTTTTGTCGTATTAAGTCCGGATGGTTTATGAAAGAAAAGCGTCTCACCAAAAATGACCGTTCCTAACATTCCTTCTTGCGGAGATTGAAATGTCTGAACAGGAGTCGTGATCATTTTCTTAACATCGTGAGCGGCATGGATCTCGTCGTTCATAACCACCATCACCCCGTATCCTTTTGCATTTGGATTGGCAGCAACGGCCACGGCATTATACAGGTTCAAAGGACCTTCAGCACTTAACGCTGTGGAAGGACGCATAGAGCCGGTCAATATAACAGGCTTGTCGCTTTTCACCACCAGGTTCAGAAAATACGCCGTTTCTTCCTGCGTGTCGGTTCCATGAGTAATCACGATTCCATCGACGTCACTGGTCTTCAAAAGTTCATTAATTCGTTTTGCCAGGTCGAGCCATACTTTCACATTCATATCCTGTGAGCCAACGTTGGCAATTTGCTCACCCTTCAGATTTGCCAGTTTCCGGATATTCGGAACGGCATTAATCATATCATCAATTTTAACCTGGCCGGATGTATAAGCTGAACCCGTGGAGCTTGCCCCTGATCCGGCGATGGTGCCTCCGGTAGCGAGTATTATTATATTGGGAAGGTTATCCTTTCCTTCTTTATCTCTGGCTCCGGCAATAGTGCAAGATAAAAGCAGCGTGGCCGCCAGTAGCTGAGAATAAATTTTATACTTTTTCATATAGCTGGTTTTTATGGTTTACTTATTTTTTGTGGATGTTGTTGGACTTGTCAGCTGCGCCGGATCTAAAAGTTCTTTGAGCTGTTCCTCCGTCAATAATTTTTTCTCCCGGATCAGCTCCAGAATCCCTTTGTCTGTATCCAACGCTTCTTTCGCCAGCTCTGTTGTTTTTTCATATCCCAGTATAGGATTTAAGGCGGTGACAATTCCCACGCTGCGTTCCATATAGTGCTGCAATACTTTTTCATTCGCCGTGATGCCATCGATGCATTGCTTGCGAAACAGTGGTAGTGTTTTAAAGAACAATCCCTGCGATTCCATGATCGCGATCGCCACGACCGGTTCGTAAGCATTAAGCTGAAGCAGTCCGTCCTGTGAAGCGATGGAAACTGTGGCATCGTTGCCTATGGCCTTAAAGCAAACTTCATTCATGAGCTCCGGCATCACAGGATTTACTTTACCCGGCATAATGGAAGAACCGGGCTGAAGAGCCGGAAGGTTGATTTCAAAAATACCTGTGCGGGGTCCTGAAGCGAGAAAAATCAGATCGCTTGATACTTTCGACAACGAGATGGCCAGGTTTTTAAGCGCAGATGAATACATTACAAAAGCCTGCATACTCGACGTGGCAGCAATCAGATCTTTGCTGAGCACCATCGGCTTGCCGGTAATTTTTCCAATATGAGCGACACATTTTTCCGCATAGCCCGGCGAAGCGGTGAGACCTGTTCCAATAGCGGTCGCTCCCATATTTACTTCGTACAGATAGCTTTCGGATTTGATCAATACGTCAATAGAGGCTTCGAGCTGACTGGCAAAAGCATTGAACTCCTGTCCGAGTGTCATGGGAACAGCGTCCTGTCCTTCGGTACGGCCCATCTTAAGAATCTTGCCGAACTCATCGCCTTTTTTCCTGAAGGAAGCCACTACCTCTCTTGCCTCTTTTATTATTTTGTCGTTATGCAGCAAGAGTGCGACATGAATTACGGTAGGATAAACATCGTTGGTGGATTGGCCCATATTGAGGTCATCATGGGGTTCAATAAATTTATATTCCCCTTTTTTGTGGCCGCTCATTTCAAGAGCAATGTTTGCCAGCACTTCGTTGGCATTCATGTTAGCAGAAGTTCCCGCACCTCCCTGATACAAGTCGACCAGAAACTGATCCTGGTATTTTCCGTCGATCACGGCCTGACAGGCTTTCTCAATCGGCACCAGCTTTTCTTTCTTCAATCGTCCTACATCGGCATTTGCACGCGCCGCCGACATTTTTACGATGGCAAAGGCTTTTACATAGTCCGGATAAAAACCGGTGGTCACTCCGCTCACCCGGAAATTTTCCAGTGCGCGGGCTGTCTGCACACCATAATAGGCATTCGCAGGAATCTGCTTCTCGCCGAGCAAATCTTTTTCAGTACGTGTTTGTGCAGATAGAGCTCCGCACATCAATACGATTACTGTGGTTAATACACTGGTG
>JBJMLY010000248.1:0-14775 GCA_045805025.1 Cytophagaceae bacterium
AGCTGACGGCGCAAGGCTTTAACCTCAAGCAGAATAACAAGGACGAAAAGAAATATTTTGTCGGTACCTCTTCCATCAACCTGGAAGTGAAAGAGAACAATGACTGGTTTGACATACATGCCATCATCCGCTTCGGAGAATATGAAATCCCATTCATGAAACTGCGGAGCCTGATCCTGAAAAAGAAAAGGGAATTCGCCCTTCCGAACGGAGAGATCGCGGTCATTCCCGAGGAGTGGTTCAGTCAGTATTCCGAGCTCTTCGCTTTTATGGAAGAAAATGCCGGTGAAGATGTGCTCAAGCTGAAAAAACATCACCTGGCTCTTGTACATGAGCTGGAAACCGGAAACCTGGCAACCGTCACCATCAACAATAAGCTTCAGAAGCTGAAAGAATTTAAAGAGATCGAAGATTATCCATTGCCATCGGGATTTAAGGGCGAATTGAGGCCCTACCAGAAAGCAGGCTTCAACTGGATGCACTTTCTGAGTAAATACAATTTCGGCGGCTGTCTGGCCGATGACATGGGACTTGGTAAAACTATTCAGACCCTGGCTATGTTGCAGACGCAGAAGGAACAGGGTGCTGTGAATGCCAGTCTGCTCGTGATGCCGACTTCCCTGCTTTATAACTGGGAAATGGAAGCCAAAAAATTCACTCCCGGACTAAAAATTTTCAATTATACCGGCACACACCGCGAAAAAGACATTACCCAGTTTGAAGGATATGACCTGATCCTTACTTCTTATGGTACGGCCCGTATTGATATCGAATTCCTGAAAGAATATTATTTCAACTATGTGATCCTGGATGAGTCGCAGGCTATTAAAAATCCGGAGTCGATCATTTCTCACGCTGTAAAACAATTAAAGTCAAAACACCGTCTGATACTGACCGGCACGCCGATCGAGAACAGCACGATGGATCTTTGGTCGCAGATTACCTTCATTAATCCGGGTCTGCTGGGTACCCAATCCTTCTTCCGGAATGAATTTTTAAATCCGATCGAGAAGCAGCAGGACGAGCATAAGACGAAAAGACTTTACTCCATCATCAAGCCATTTATTCTGCGCAGGCAGAAATCGCAGGTGGCCAAAGACCTGCCTGAAAAAGCGGAGCATATCAAATACTGCGATATGACTGCCACTCAGGAGAAGGAATACGAGAAGGTAAAATCCGATTACCGGAATATGATTCTCGACTCCATTGACGAGAAAGGTGTTTCTGCTTCGCAGATGCTACTGCTGCAGGGACTTACCAAGCTACGCCAGATCGCCAACCATCCAAAAATGGTGGATGAAAAATACGAGGGAGATTCAGGTAAACTTGAAGACATGTTGTATATGCTTCGAAGCGCCCTGAGCGAAAACCACAAAATTTTAATTTTCAGTCAGTTCGTGAAACATTTGTCCATTGTCAGAGAATACCTGTTCAAAGAAGGACTTGAATATGCCTACCTCGATGGATCCACCAAGGAAAGACAAGGGCAGGTAGAACTTTTCCAGAACAACGAGGACATCCGCATATTCCTGATCTCCCTAAAAGCCGGCGGACTCGGACTTAACCTGACCGCCGCGGACTATGTGTTCCTGCTCGACCCCTGGTGGAATCCCGCAGTGGAGGCACAAGCCGTGGACAGGGCATACCGCATCGGACAAAAAAATAAAGTCTTTACGTATAAATTCATTACCAAGAATACCGTCGAAGAAAAGATCCTGAACCTGCAGCGCAACAAGCAAAAGCTGGCCGGCGATCTGATCACCACCGAAGAAAGCTTTGTCAAGAATTTATCGAGAGAGGATATTCAATCCATTTTTGAGTGATGAAAGAATCCATACTTGTCTGGATAAAAACCATACTGCTCACCATCGCCTGCTTCGGATTATTCCTGATTTCATCTTTTATTCTATATACTTATATTACTGGCTTTCACAGGCATTTTTTTGACGGATACAGCATTGATTCAGCCTATGGATATTATCTGAGACATGCTGAAGTATTCATTCTGGCCACTGCCATAATTCTGTCCACATATCTTTTTATTTTTTTAGCTAAGAAAAGCGAACGCGTTGGTTTGGTCTCATCCTTTATCATGTGCTTTCTTATAAGTATAACGCTGGCATGGATGCTGGGACGCGCTTGTGGAGACAGCAAATTATGGTCCCTGAAATATACCATTGGAATTATTACAGGAAGTATCTTCTTGCTAACAAATAAAAATAGGCTTTCTTGGAAAATGCAGCTTATTTCATTACTGGTGTCTTTGGTTGCCATGGGCATTACCGAAAAGGTGGAATATTTCAAAAACTTTGACCCACCTTCCAATCCTACAAGCGATAATTTTGATGGAGAATCAATTCTAATTTTTTTAGCTGTGGGGCTGCCCGCTTATTTTATTCCCAGCCGCATTTTAGGTAAATTACTTCCTAAATAATCCAGCGCATGGCCAAAATCAAGTCCACCTATTTCTGTCAGAACTGCGGAGCACAATCGGCCAAGTGGGTAGGGAAATGCCCTTCATGCAACGAATGGAATACCTATGTGGAAGAGCTGCTTCAGAAAGAGGAGAAAGGAAACTGGAATTCCACTTCCAAACAGATCGCCAGCAAACCGAAATCCATCGGAGAGATCAGCTACAACGAAGAGAACCGCATCATCACCAGCGATGGTGAATTGAACAGAGTATTGGGAGGAGGCATTGTACCCGGCTCCATCGTGCTGATCGGCGGAGAACCCGGCATTGGCAAATCAACCCTGATGCTCCAGATCGGACTTAGCCTTACCAAACAGAAAGTCTTGTACGTTTCCGGAGAAGAAAGCGAGCAACAGACCAAGATGAGGGCCGAAAGACTCGGCATCAAAGGAAATAATTGCTATATCCTGACCGAGACTTCCACCCAGAATATTTTCAAGCAGATTGAAATGCTTCAGCCGGAAGTACTGATCGTCGATTCTATTCAGACCCTGCATTCATCCTTCATCGAATCGGGCGCTGGAAGCATTTCACAGGTGCGCGAATGCACGGCCGAGCTTTTGAAATATGCCAAGGAAACAGGAACGCCTGTATTTCTCATAGGACATATTACCAAGGAAGGCTCCCTGGCCGGACCAAAAGTGCTGGAACATATGGTCGATACCGTGCTGCAATTTGAGGGCGACAGAAATATGGTGTACAGAATCTTACGCACCACCAAGAACCGTTTCGGCTCTACCTCGGAGCTGGGAATTTATGAAATGTCCGGAGCGGGTCTTCGTGAAGTGACCAACCCTTCGGAAATACTGATCTCGCAAAGAGATGAAGAGCTGAGCGGCATTACGATCGGCGCGACGCTGGAAGGTAACAGACCCCTGCTTATTGAAATACAGTCGCTGGTGAGTCCGGCTACTTATGGCACACCCCAGCGCAGCAGCACGGGCTTTGATGCCAAAAGACTGAATATGCTTCTGGCCGTGCTGGAAAAGCGCGGAGGCTTTCGTCTCGGTGTGCAGGATGTTTTCCTGAATATTGCCGGAGGATTAAAAGTGGAAGACCCAGCCATCGACCTGGCCGTATGCGCCTCCATCGCTTCTTCTTATAATGATCGCGTGATTCCTCACAACGTATGCTTTGCAGCGGAAGTGGGTTTAGGGGGAGAGATCAGAGCCGTGAACCGGATCGAAAGCAGGATCTCGGAGGCGGAGAAGCTGGGCTTTAAGGAAATCTATATCTCTAAATACAATAAGAAAGGGCTGGATCTGGATAAATTCAAACTTAAGATTCACGCTGCTTCCAAGCTGGAAGAAGTGTTTGAGAGATTGATGAGATAGATTAACTTTAATCCGTCTTTACGAATTTACCTATGAAAAAATTATTCTTTATACTTCTTTTCTTAGCGGCTCTCACCTCCTGCGATGAAAAGCCGGATACTACCGGCGTCAGTGAAGAGATCAGGAACAGGAAGATCCGGAAGATCTCCGATGCGGATATTCTTTCCGGAGCAGAAGTGAAAGGTCTGAAGATCGTATTATTTTCGCAGAAAAAAATTACCATGAACGTGGAAAACGCGTTCAACCGTGAAGGATTGGCAAAAGCCATGGAATACTGCAGCTTAAAAAATAATCCCTGGATCGATTCACTGGAGAAGGCAGAGTTTGTAAAACTTCGCCGGGTTTCCCTTCATCCCCGAAATCCTGAAAATCTACCGGATTCCACAGAAAGAGTTCTGCTGGAAGCCTATGAATACAATGTGAAAAATAAAATTTCCAGGAACAGCCATACCCCCGAGATCGGAGACAGAACCATTCTTTTCACAGCGCCCATCTTAATTGAAAACAGCTGTCTGAAATGCCATGGCATAAAAGGAAAGGACATCAAGGATACCGACTATAAACTCATACAGGAGAAATATCCTCAGGACCAGGCTGCGAATTATAGGCTGGAAGAGCTGGTGGGTATGTGGAGCGTGGTGATTGATAAGAAAGAATTCATAAGAAGGATGAAATAGATATTAGTCAATAGTCATTGAATTTATTTTTTTACTTTATACCTATGCAAAAATTATTTTTTCTTCTGTCCGCATCCGCACTTCTGACAGCCTGTAATACGGACAAACCAACCGGCAATCAGGAACAGCCGGTCCAGAAAAAAACGTTGACTCAGGAATTTCCGGCAAAGGTAAATCTGCGGAATCTAAAGCAGACAGCTTTTGTCCCTACGCTGGAGCATTCTGTTTCCACCGACAAAAATGTTATTTATGCGCCGGCTCTTCTTTATGCATGGGATCAAGTAAGGGGCCTTATTAAGGAGCCAATCCACATTTCGCTTCCGGATACAAGCTCACTAAGCTTGCTGAATAAATCCACTTCCTATAAGGATGCATTAAAGAGCAATGAATATCAGGCAGAGGCTCACATGGAAGATGATGCCATCATAGCCACTGCCTTTTTCAATAAGACCTTACCTTTTAAAACTCCATTCCAGAAAATAGAGGGTACGCACCGGTTTAAAGGAGAGAAGGTCAAGGCTTTCGGAATGAGCTACTACGATCATGAGAGGATAGAGCAATTCGAAATTCTTTATTACAAAAGTGATGACCAGTTTATCATACGCCTGATACCTGCGGATAACCAGCATGAAATTATACTGGCAAAAGGTGTGAAGCTCTCCAGACGTTTTGCTGATATCATCCGTGAAACGGAAAGTCTTATCGAAAAAGGAAAGAAAGAAAAGAAGAACAGTCCGCTAAGATGGAAATATGAATTCACGGATGATGACAGCCTTTCAATTCCCATCATCCGCTTTAATATCGAAACTCATTACGAAGACCTTGAAGGTCAAAAATTCAGCACAAAGCTGAAGTCTCACATTATAGAGACCGCCTATCAGAGAACCGCACTGATTCTGGACGAAAGCGGTGCTATTGTAGAAAGTGAAGCAGTAATGGCTGTCGACAGTACAGCAATACATCCTCCCACAGAAAAGCCCAAACCAAAATATCTTATTTTTGACAGTCCCTATTTAATGCTGATCAAAAGGACAGAGAGCAAAAATCCCTATTTTGTCATGAAAGTGCAGAATTCGGAGCTGATGGTTAAAGAGTAAACAGCAACTATTTCCTATCCTCCTGACAAGCACCGTTATTCCATGAAGTAACACCGGCATTTTGTGCTTTGCAGGTATTGGAATAGGTCTTCTTATCGCAGCCGCAGACCGGATTGTATTCTTCCGAACACATCGCATCCTTATTGATCTTGGACTCATCGATGCAGTTTTCCGATTTAGAGCTGCAGCCGAAAATGGCGACAAACGAAGCAAAAAGTAGTAGGTTTTTCATAAGGCTAATTGGTTTCTGTTATTATAATCGCTTAAACAGCAAATTGTTTGATGAAAGCTTGTCCGCAGATTTCACAAATGGCTGAAATCGAATGCTATTCTGAACTCTCTTTTCGTATTTTCGTTACAATTACTAAATAGGGGTAGCGATGAGCGATAAAAATAATATGGTTGTAAAAGCCTCAGAGGCTCAGCTGGATATCGGTAAGATTGCAGACCGTGCGGAAGCCCGTAATGTGCTCATGTGTAGCCCGGATTTTTTTGATGTCATCGATGTGAAGAATCCGCACATGGAAGGACAACTCGGGAGGATCGACAAGGCCCTTGCGCGCAGGCAGTGGGATTTTCTCAAACAGAACTATAACGCATTAGCCAAACAAGGCGTGCTGCAGAACTTTCTGGAACTACCCGGGACCAGGGGCTGTGAAGATATGGTCTTCGCAGCGAACCAGAGTTTCCCGTGGATTACAAAGTCCGGAGAAAAAGTAGTGATCCTAAGTAAAATGAGGCATCCATCCAGGCAAAGGGAAGTTCCTTCTTTTGAAAAGTTTTACAAGGACTTGGGTTATCAAATCATCCATCTGAAAAATACAGAACTTTTTGAAGGCATGGGAGACGCCATTCCTCATCCCGGCAAAAATCTGATCTACGGAGGTTATGGCCATCGCAGCAACCAGGATGCCTATGAGGAAATCGCCAAGATCCTGGATGTACCGATTGTCACGATCGAACTTACCGATAGCCGGTTTTATCATCTGGATACCTGTTTTCTTCCTTTGGATAAAGAGTCGGTGATGCTGTTTCCCGGCGCCTTCAAAAAAGCGGATCTTGACGGGATAGAAAAATTATTTAGAAATGTGATCGCTGTTTCCGAAGAGGAAGCCGCTCACGGCTTTGCACTGAACGCTCATGTGATCAATGCCGGTGGAAAGAAAGTGGCTTTGATCCAGAAAGGCAGTTCTAATACCGTCAGCCAGCTGAAAGCACACGGCTTTGAAGTGATTGAAGCCGACACTTCCGAATACATGAAATCAGGAGGAAGCGTTTTTTGTATGAAAATGATGGTTTATTAAGTACTATGCATGGTGAATGAAAAAACCAATTTGCTGAATGTTTCATCAGAAGCCGGGATTCTGCAGAAAGTGCTGATCCACCGGCCCGATATCGGTATTGAAAAAGTAACGCCAGCCAGAGCGACGTACCTGCTCTATGAAGACATTGTCTTTCTTCCCAAAATGCAGGAAGAGCACGATGTTTTCACGCGCTGTCTTTCGATGTTCCTGGGAAAGGAAAATGTGATCGATATCCAGACCCTGCTCAAAGAAGTACTGGAGGATGAAGCGATCAAAAAAGAAATGCTGCATACCATCTGCAGCATCGAAGGCTGTGAAGAACGGCTGGAAGAATTTCTGAAGGAAGCCGATGCTTCGGTACTGGCGGAAACACTCATCAGCGGAGTTTTTGCGCACAAGAAAAAAATTCCTGTTTTCTTTCCCTTGCCCAATCTCATTTTTACCAGAGATCTGGGAACTGTTATTAACGGACATCTGCTCATCGCACAAGCCGCTCTGAAAGCCAGATCCAGGGAGTCGGTGATGTGCTATTATATTTTTCATCATCATCCCCTTTTCACCGGCTTTTCGAAACAGAATAAAATTATTGAACTGGCGGCAGATACCAGAGAGCTTACACACCTGAATAACGGCAACCTGGGCGTGGAATCTTTAGAAGGCGGCGACGTTATGCTGATCAGTAAAGATCATTTGCTGATCGGCTGCAGCGAACGATCTTCCATGAAAGCCATCGACAGGATCAGGCAACAGCTGCTGGAAAGAAATGTGGTCAAGAAAGTCAGCGTTATCAATCTGCCCAAACTTCGCTACTGCATGCACCTGGATACGATATTCACCGTGATCAGCAACAAGGAATGCGTAGGCTTCAAACCACTGGTGATGAAGGAAAAGGTTCTGGACATCAGGCAATATACTGCCGGACAATCAAAGCCTGAAATTTTTGGCTCCCTGCAGAGCCTGATCCTTTCAGAGTTTCCGCAAATGGATTTTATTCCCTGCGGGGAAGGTGTTTTTCCTCATGATGAGCGTGAACAGTGGACCGATGGCTGTAATCTGTTTTCAATCCGGGAAGGAGTGGCTTTTACCTACGACCGGAATCTGAAGACCAATGAAGCGTTGCAAAAACGAGGATTTCAGATTATTGCGGCCTCAGAACTCAGTCAGAATATTTCAAATGGAATTGTAAAGGCGGAAGATATTCTTAAAACCATCATCACCATCCCATCCAGCGAGCTTTCCCGTGCCCGGGGCGGTCCTCATTGTCTGACCATGCCTCTTTTGAGAAAAACTCACTAGTATCATTTCCGCATTGTAATCAAATACAAAAATTAGTAGAAATAATACAATTTCGGTATCTTTGATGTAGATGTACTTTACAAAAAGACTCTCTAAATTTTGTTTTCCCGTTATTTTTCTGGGCCTGATGCTCGGAAAATCTTGGGCTGTAACTACCGTAACAAGTCCCGTTTTTACAAAGGCCAGTTACCAGCTCTATGAGAAAGCAGAGGCCACTTTTACAATTGCATTCAATGGAGGAAATTATTCAAATCCCTACGACCCGGCCATTGCGCTTGTCGATGCGGTGATCACACTTCCCAATGCCACCAATATTACTCTTCCCTGCTTCTATTTTATTCCGGCTTCTTATTCCATGACTTCCGCCACCTGGTGGGATGCCACAGAGAATGCGGCGGCCGCTAAATGGATGCTACGCTATGCGCCAACGATGGTGGGAACACATACCATTAAAATTAAAGTGGTGGATGCCAACGGTACTATCAACTCTATAACAACAACCATTACTGTTACTGCAGGTACAAAAAAAGGATTCATCAGACTCAATCCTGCCCAAAATCAGTTCTGCAAATTTGATGACGGAACACCCTACTACCCTGTGGGGACCAACCTCACCTGGAATGACGGAACGCTGATAAAATACTACAATACTTATCTATCTAGTATGGGCGCCAATAAATACAGCTGGATGAGATACTGGCTCACCGATTTTGCCAGACAGGCCCTGGAATGGTCCAGCGGCCACTGGTCGGGCTGGTACGGAGGAATCGGGCAGTACAGCCAGCGCGGAGCTGGAGTACTGGACTCGGTTGTCAATGAATCGGAGCGACAAGGCGTGTACATACAGCTGGTGCTTCAGCATCACGGACAGGTCTCCACTACGGCCAATGCGGAATGGTCTGGTAATCCGTATAATGCTGCGAATGGCGGACCTGTGCCTTCAGGCAGTGCGGGACAATTCTTCACCAATGCGACAGCCATCGCCAAAACCAAAAACCAATACCGTTACGTGGTAGCAAGATGGGGCTACTCTACCACCATTATGGCCTGGGAGCTATTTAACGAAGTGGAATTTTCAGACGGGATTGACACGGACATAGACTCCTGGCATGATCAGATGAGCATTTATCTGAAAAGCATTGACGTGAATAATCATATTGTTACCACGAGCGCGGGAGGAGACAATTCAACCTTGCCGCTCTTTGATAACAATGCCTCCATGGATTTGCTACAGTATCACATTTATGCAGGAGCTCCCATTGAAAAAGCAACCTACGACCAATCCCGCACGTTGCAGCCGATACTCAATAAGCCCTTATGGTGCGGAGAGTTCGGACTGAACGGCAGCTATCCTGCGGCAGCAGCCGGAGACAATTGGGGAGATCATGTCAGAAAAACAATGTGGGTAGGCATGTTCAGCGAAGTGCCTACGATGTTCTGGTACGGTGATAACACTTATATCCAGGGATATAATCTTTTCAATATTTTCAAACCCCTTTCGACCTACCTGAATGGCATAGACATCGTTGCGAATACCGGAGGAAATTTCAACGCATTTAAGTTTGGCTCCAACCCGACGATTACCGGTTCCCTGATGGTCTCGCCCGGCAATACAAATTTTGGAGGTGTAAATTCTCCCGATCCATGGACAACCACAATTGACAATCAGGGCAATGTGCCGGGCACAGCCAATCTGAATTCATTTTTACAAGGTGTCTGGCATGGCGGAACCAATAGAGACGCCCGCTTTACTGCTACGTTCCAATCGACCGGTTCAGTGGATGTGAATTTCGGAAGTGCTTCGGCTTCTCAGCCTGTCACCATACAGGTATACCAGGATGGCGTTCTTAAAACCACCTGGACTGTCCCGGCCGGCGGCGGCACCTTTACATTAGGCTCTATTCCTGCCGGAACGCATACGATACGCTTTTACAACAATGGCAACGACTGGGCAAGTGTGAATAATTATTCGTTCAATAATATTTCACTCAGCCAGCTTTTAGCCTATGGGTACCATGGCACAAGCTATGCGTATGGCTATGTCTACGATCATTCGCTTCCTGAGTGGATCGATCCTGCTTCGGTTACGGCAGTGACTAGTGCTTCTATCAAAGTAGGTTCTCTGGCACCCGGTTCTTACAAGGTGGACTTCTTTGACCCGCAGGCCGGTACGGCTTTCTTTGCCGGAGGCACCTATACTGCATTGGCGTCACCGAACGATTCGATTACCGTACCGCTTCCCTCTTTTAAAAAGGACCTGGCGTTTAAAGTTTATCCCTCAGCACTGCCGGTAGAGTTTGTAAGCTTCAGCGGACAAATGAGCGATGACCAGGCGAAGCTTCAGTGGTCTACTGCCAGCGAAAAAAATAACGATCATTTTGATGTGCAGAGAAGCGCAGATGGCATCAGCTATGAAGCCATCGGAACTGTGAAAGGATCTGGCCATTCGTCCTCCGTATTGGATTATACATTTACAGACGAGCATACGCTTATGGGCTCTGCCTATTACCGCATCAGGCAAGTGGATAGCGACGGAAATTCGGCACTGAGCAATGTGATTATCCTGAGCAGATACAGCGATGCGCTGAGCCTGTTTCCAAACCCGGCAGGCAGCGATCTCAACCTGCTGATCAGTTCAGGCGAGGCAGGCAAAGCGGAAGTTTCGGTTTTCAATATGATGGGATCAGAAGTTTTGCATCAGACGATCGATCTTATTCAGGGCCAAAAACTGATGAATATTAATCTGGGCAGTCTGCCCGCTTCGGTCTATTTCCTCAAGCTCTCCAGGAACGGCGCCAAACCCGAAATCCACAAATTCATCCGGCAATAAAAAAGCACCTCATTTTTCGGTGCTTGTATTTGGGCTTGATAAGAATTTCTGCCGTTAAATCTATTCCATCGGTGTAATCCTATTATCTGTGCAATCAAAATAATCAGTTGTTCCTCGCCTCATCTTCAATCGCATCCATCTTGATCTTTTCAATCAGCAGAAAGCTTTTGAACTCTTTGATCATCTTCGTCATTTCAGCGTCGCGTGTTTCCATTTCCTGGTAAGACAAGTCTGATGCTTCGATAACCGGCTTCAGTTTCTGAAGACTTTCCTGCATTTGATTCAGTACCGCTTCTGTCTGAGCTTTGAGCTCAGGAGCCGTAAGCTCTTTTTCCATGCGGCCATGCAATTCCTGTATATAAAATTCCATGAAAGGAATCATGTCCCAGGCATTGTTAGGACGGTTCCATACAAATTCGATATTGCATTTTCTGCACTTGTATTTATTGCATTTCCAGTCATGCTCATTTTTATGAACCCCGACAAGTTTGAGCTGATTGCTTTGATGGCACTTCGGACAAGCTGCGTTATCTTTCACAATGCTTTTCAGATTTTCTCGCTGCTGAAGGATTTCGGCCCGTCCATCGGCATGAAGGTTCAGCTTTTCTACCAGATTCTCGCAGGCTTCTGAAACTTTGGAGTGCTCTTCGCTCAATCTTCCTTCGGCCATTAATTTATCCGCACGTTTTCTGAAATGATTCACGATTTTAATGAGCTCTCTTTCGTGATCTTTGAGATTCTGATTCATAGGATTGGGAGATTGTTGGAAAACACTATAACTCTGAGAAAGTGTAAATGTTCAGAAATATAGCAGGATTATTTTTTACAAAATTACCGTACTGAATGTGAACCTGCAAGTGTCATCCGATGACTTAGAGATAATACCTATTCAACGCAAAATCTATCAGCCATCGGATGACTGTCTTTGCTTCTATTCGTCCGATGACTGATAAATCTCAACATTATTAAGGATCGGTGCTGAGTCATCGGATGAAAAATCCTTGCGGTTCAACATCTTCCAAGGATTAAAACAAAAAAGCCCTCCGGAAACCGGAAGGCTTTTATATATCAATTTAAGTATTCTATTAGTAGTTGGTTCCTGCCTGGATCATTGCGCAACGGAAACCGATAGTCGCTGTAGAAGAATCTTCAGCAATATATCTTCTTGTTCCCGGAGACATCCAGTAAGCAACGTCTTTCCATGAACCGCCTTTGTAAACTCTTACGTGGTTGTCAATTAAAGACTGGAAGCCTGCTTTGTCATATCCTTTTTCTTCGTCAAGGAAACCGTTTCTTCTTAATGGGTTAAGATCGTCGATGTCCTGGAATGAAAGAGGACGGTACACATCGTATACCCACTCATTCACGTTACCGGCCATGTTGTAAAGACCGAAGTCATTTGGTGGATATTCGTAGATATAGGTGGTTATCATCGCACCGTCGTTCAGTTTACCAGCGATACCGGCATAGTCGCCGCGTCCTCTTTTGAAGTTCGCCAGGAACATACCCATTTGTTTACCGTATGGATTTCTGAGTGCGTGACCATCCCATGGATAAAGTCTTTTGTGAGTCTGGTTTTCATCCAGCCACTGGTTTCCGATAAGAGCCTGAGCTGAATATTCCCACTCTGCTTCTGAAGGAAGACGGTAGTTTGGAAGTACAACACCTGACTCCAGAGGAATTCTTCCTCCGCCTTCAGGAACCTGAACACCTGCATCTTTAGCAAGCTCATTGTTTACAACTCTGGTTCTCCATGAAGCGAAGTCATTCGCCTGGATCCAGTTAACTCCCACAACCGGGAAATAACGGAAGCCTGGATATCTGAAATAGTGATCAACATAAGGATCGTTATAAGCAAGCTCGCTGGCCCAAACAGTAGTGTCTGGAAGAGCTGACTCATAGAAATCCTGAGAAGAGTCTCTTTTTACATAGAACAGGTACTCAAGCCAGTGAATGTTGGCGATTTCGGTTTCATCCATATAGAAAGAAGCTACCGTAACAGTTCTTTCTACGTTGTCACCGTTTTTAAGAAGGTCTTCTTCGAATGAACCAAGAACGGTTCTTCCGCCTTCAATGTACACGAGATTCGGACCTTCCGGCTGACCGGCATAGTCGCTTACCTGGAACGCGTTTTCATCGTTGTACGCTAATCCGGTTACAGTACTTTCGCCACCTGGTGCAGTACTGGTTGGATTCCCTTTCTTACAGGCGCTGATAATGGCAACGCCGGCCAGAACGAGGGAAATTCCTCTGAACACTCTGTTTATTTTTTTCATAACCCTGCTTAAATTGATAATACTATTTACCTGAATAATTCGCTAATATATACTTTTTCAAAATATAATACAAATTTTTAAAAAAATTATAATAATTGTTTATTTTCTAACGAAGCTATTAGTCTGTTCTTGTGTTGAAATCGAAAAAATCCTCACCTTACCCAATCTATTTCTCAAAAATGCTCAAGGTTTGTTAAAAAACCAAGGAAATGGATGTCTAAAATGCAAAAATCACATTTTAACACCCCAAATTCCCTCATTACATAGCCTGACTTCTCATGCCAAGCTCTTTTTCGGACTTATTTCCCCAAGAAGCTCCAGAGCCTTGGGAATAGACTCAATATCATCCATCACCAGGATAAGCTTTTTATTGATCTCCTTCAACCTGCACTTTTTAGGGTGGTCTTTGACGAATTTGAGTATTTGTCCGAATACTTCTGACTTATAATACTCTTCCCGGTCGGCCGGTACAAAATAGCCTTTCAGGGTATCATTCTTCAAGGTCAGCTTTTCAAAGCCCAGCTGTTCGGAAATCCACCTTAGTCTCACGGTTTCCATCAGGTCTGTTACTTCCTGAGGAGGCGGACCGAACCGATCAACCATCGAGGCTCTGAATTTCTCCAGTTCTTCTTCGTTCTTCAGACTGTCGAGCGAAGAATAGAGGTTCAGACGTTCTGAAATATTGCTTACGTATTTATCAGGGATCAATACGGCAAGATCTGTTTCAATCACACAGTCGTTCACCAGGGTTTTCAGATCCTTCATTTCCAGCTCTTTTCTGAAAAGCTCCTTAAACTCGGTTTCCTTTAATTCCTGGATCGCTTCATCCAGAATTTTGTGGTACATGTCAAAGCCCAGATCAGAAATGAAGCCGCTCTGCTCGGCGCCCAGCAGATTTCCTGCTCCGCGTATATCCAGATCCCGCATCGCCACTTTAAATCCGTCGCCAAGCTCGGAGAATTCTTCCAGGGCACTGAGTCTTTTTCTGGAATCAGATGGCAGTGTGGCCACCGGAGGTGTCAGAAGATAGCAATACGCTTTTTTATTCGAGCGTCCCACGCGTCCTCTCATCTGATGCAGATCCGAAAGTCCGAACATATGGGCGCTGTTAATGATAATGGTATTGGCATTCGGAATGTCAAGACCCGATTCAATAATATTCGTAGAGACCAGCACATCGTATTCGGCTTCCACAAATTTCATCATGGCTTTTTCAAGCTGCTCTCCTTCCATCTGTCCATGAGCTATACCAACTTTTGCATCGGGCACCAGCCTCAGCACTTTGTCGGCTATTTCCTCTATGTCTTTCACCCGGTTATGGACCAGGAAAACCTGCCCACCTCTTTTTAATTCATAGCTTACCGCATCGCGGATGATTACATCATTGAACACATGTATTTCTGTGGTTACCGGCTGTCTGTTCGGAGGAGGCGTCGCGATAATAGAAAGATCCCTGGCGCCCATCAGGGAAAAATGAAGCGTCCTGGG
>JBJMLY010000249.1:0-6177 GCA_045805025.1 Cytophagaceae bacterium
AGGTAAAAGGTACCCAGCTGGAGTTGGGTTTGCGGCTGACCCTGTGCAGAAGCCATTTTTATAGCAAGATCTGACTCCTGCCTGGCCAGTGAATCCCATCCATTCTCATACATGACAATGGATCTGAGTGAGCGGGTCAGGAATTCATTGCCGGGTTCTTTTTTTGAATCGATGATGTCGGCTTCCGCGAATGCGAATTCAGATTTGCTGGTGACTGCCCAGTTATAGCCCAGGAGAAGCCTGATTGCATTTTCATCTGCTTCGGCTGCAGGGTTTCCAGATTTTTCCTCGTAAGCTTTTAATGCCGGAGGTATTGTTGATACAGATGCTGTTTTATAGGTTTTATATTTGAAAGAAGAAAGCATCTCTTCATACTGCTCTTTCTGTGTTTTCTGTTTGTTGCAGGATGTCAGAATAAATAAGGCTGCCAACACGAGACTGATGTATGATTTCATAATGCGATAGGTTTTTATGAAGATACATAAATAAGTTGAACGACGGCATGTCTCCATAAAAAAAGCAGGCCCGGGTAAAAGTCCGGACCTGCCAACCTTAAACACTAAAAAAACCAATCAGGGATTCACGGTAACGCTTACCACTTTTTCAGTAGTGCCATTACATATCCTTATAGAACCAGTACCAGGTGACATTCCAAAAACCATGCCGGTCTGATCCACGCTGAGTACTCCCGGATCCATGGAGCAGAACGTCAGAGTCTGAGCTGCCGGTGTGCTGGTAGCCGTAATCTGCGCTGAACCTCCGCCGAACATACTGATGCTGTAGGAAGGCTGATCGGTCGCGATATTGGTAACTCCTGTGCCTGCACCGCAGTCACAATCGCTTACCATAATCAAAGCGGCACTTCCTTCAATATCCATGTCGGAAGGAGAATAAGCCAGCGCGAAAGTCGGCATGCCAGGAGTAGCGTTGGATTTTACTGTGGCAAGTCCGCTGGTATTGATGGTGGCAATATCGAACATAGAAATTCCATACGTCGGAATTTCCCATTTCAGATCAGCAGGGTTGGAAGTAGGAGTAAGTACAAAATTACCGTTGCTCTTGCTCACGTTATAGGTAGTGGCTGTAAATTGTCTGGAAGCAGAGGGTGCGATGCTGGCCATAAAAGGCGTAATCTCGATTACCTGTTTCGGATTGATCGTCAGGTCAGCCTCACCAATCATTCCCATTGCGCTGGCCATAACCTTGGTGTTGCCCGGATGAATGCCGGTTACTTTTCCCGTAGAGTCGATCGTTGCTACGGTATCATTGCTTACTAACCAGGTAAATGCGACAGGAACTTCCACGCCTCCGATGTTATAAGCTTTAGCGGTGTATGTCAGGGTCTCTGTTTTAAAAATATCACTGATGCCCGGTGTTACTACTATTTTAGTGACAGGCAAAGGTACCGTAATCGGCCCGACTACAAGAACTGGTATCACTACAACCGGCTGTCCGTCGAGTCCGGTCGCTTTTACTGTGATCGTACACTCTCCTGAACCGGGGAAGCTCACAAGACCGGCAGCGTTGACGCTGGCTACAGCGCTGTTGCTGGAAGTATACGTAAATGTACCCGGGTTTTCGGTTCCGATGTAGACGGGTACCAGCTGAAGATCCGGACCGTTCTTCTCATATACGATGGCCTCAGGCAATACGTCAAAGACAGAAGGCATTGCTACGCCGATCGGCACAGAAGCAGTAAGGGTTGTTCCATTGTAGGTGACTGTGGCTGTAATGGTCGCCGTACCTACACCGATGGTGGAGACATTGCTTCCTGATACAGTTGTTACCTGTGTGTTGCTGCTGCTCCAGCTTACCGAACTGGCGGGAACCACATTGCCGTTTTTGTCAACGATTTTCGCTGAATAAGGGATGGTTTTGCCGGGAGTGGTATTGTCGCCCCTGTTATCGATTACGAGTACCGCATCGCTGCTGCCTGTACTTCCGCCCGAGGGAGCAGGACTGTCCTTGTCTTTCTTGCACGAAGATACGAGCACGGCAAAAAAGAGGAAAAAAATAATGATTCTATTCGTTTTCATAGTTTGTATTTTTTGTGAATAATTGAAATGGTCTGCTGATCGAAGCTCAATTCTGTATCCGGATGCGCAATTGCTTGGCCGGCTCCATCCGTATGCAGAAATGATCTGCCGATTGCCAGACTTGCTGTGGCTATGCCAATTATGTGCGGAAGAATAAAAAAGAGGGGGTAAGCAGGCGATAAAACAGAAAATATAAGCGATTTTTTTGGCGGCTCTTATCGCGTTAAAAACCAGGAATTCTTTAAAATAAACAGGTTTAAGGCGCAGGAACTATCGGCAGATTACCGATTGGAAAAAAATAATTAAAATAGTTAGTATAAGATGATAATCAATGCGAAACATAATTACTGTTTTACCCAACTTGAAATTCAAATCCCTTGTTGTAATTTAGTGTTCCAACAATTATTTATAGAAATTATGAAAAGAATACTTATTCCGGCTATGGTCATGATCTGTTTCGTGACCTTCAACGCATTTGCCCAGCTCAATGTGCCAAGACCAAGCCCTTCATCTACTGTGATGCAGAAAATAGGTCTGGCCGATGTAACCATTTCTTACTCCAGGCCAAGCGCTAAGGGACGTAAAGTTTTCGGAGACGTAGTGCCTTTCGATAAGATCTGGAGAACAGGTGCCAACGAGCCTACCAAAATTTCCATTACCGATACGGTGATGATCGAAGGCAACAAGATCGCTCCCGGGGACTATGGACTGTATACCATACCGGGCGCAACAGAGTGGACGATCATCCTTGGAAAAAATCCTAAAACCCAGGCTGGCGATTATAAAGACGACCAGCAGGCAGCCAGATTCAAAGTAAAAACTGAAAAGCTCTGCGCGCCGGTGGAAACCTTTACCATCGATTTCACTAATCTGACAACAGGCTCTGCTTCCATTCAGCTAAGCTGGGAAAGCACTTCGGTGAAATTCAAGATCGAAAATGAAGTCGACAGCAAGGTAATGGCCGACATCAAAGCCAAAACCGAAAACCGTATGACGTATTTCCAGGCAGCCAGCTACTATTATGAGACCAATCGCGACCTGAAGCAGGCGCTTGAATGGATCAACAAGGCTACCGAAGGCGGAGGAATGTTCTTTCAGGTGCACCTGAAAGCCAAGATCCTTGCTAAGATGGGCGACTGCAAAGGAGCTACCGAAGCCGCTCAGAAATCTATGGAGATGGCCAAAGTTGCTAAGAACGATGAGTATGTGAAGTTTAACGAAAAAGTAATCGCCGACTGCGCAGGAAAGAAATAATTCTTTTCAAATCATCTTTTCAAAAATCCCTTTTCTTTCAGGAAAGGGATTTTTTGTTTATGCCGTCATAGCGAGGCAAATGAAAAATCAATGTGAGCAATAAACGTTGAATTGTAATTCTGGTTGTTCGTGGAAGGCCGAAGCAATCCGCTTGCTATAGGAGCTTTACGAATGAGATTGCTTCGGCCTTCCTTTTTGAAATTATGAAGAAAATTTTTGATTCTTGCTTAAGTCTTTTGTCTCGCAATGACGCGTGAGCGCCGCCCTTTGCCATTTGCCATGCTGGAGCTTTTCTACAACAAGATAGTCTTCACCTTAGGTAGTTATTTTTTTTTGGCTGAATAGTTCAATCAGCAATGCGATCAGCACCACCAGTGCGCAACCGATGAGGTTGTACCAGAGGTAAGCAATTTTGGTCGTTGCAAAAGAGATCAATACCAGGCACTGCGTGATGAGGGCTGCAATAAAGACTGCGTTGGATCTGATATTTTTAAAATAAAAGGCGGCCATGAAAATTCCCAGGATGGTGCCGTAAAACAAGGAGCCCAGAATATTTACCGCCTGGATCAGATTTTCCAGCAGGGAAGTGACCATGGCAAAGCCGATGGCGAAAATTCCCCAGCCGATAGTGAACAGCTTTGAGGCATTCACATAATGTAAATCCGAGGATTCTGTTTTTAGTGAACGTTTATAGATGTCCACCACGGTCGTGGAAGCCAGGGAATTCAGTCCGGAAGCGGTGGATGACATGGAAGCGCAGAAGATGACGGCCAGGAGCAGGCCGATCAGTCCGTGTGGAAGACGTGTAAGTATAAAGGTAATGAACACATAGTCGGTGTCGTTGATCGTTTTGGTTTCTCTCACCACGCCATCAGGCGAGGCTTTGGAAGCCAATGTCTTGACATGGGCTTTGATCAGGGCGGAGCTGGAGTCGATGCGCCTCAGGTTTTCGCGGGCCTGCTCTTTTTTCGCGGTATTGTCTTCTTTGATTCCTTCGACCAGGTCTCTTACTTCCGACTGTCTGGCAGTGAACAATTGGCTATGCTGCTCTTCCAGTTTCTTAAGATCCGGAGCATGAACTGATTGTTTGATCCGGTTGGTTTCATAAGAATTAAAAAATACCGGAGGCTGATGGAACTGATAAAACACAAAAACCATCACGCCGATAAACAGGATCATAAACTGCATCGGGATCTTGAGCAATCCGTTGAAGAGAAGTCCGAGCCTGCTTTCGGTGATCGATTTACCGGAGAGGTATCTGCCGGCCTGTGACTGATCGGTCCCGAAATAGGAAAGGGCCAGGAACAATCCGCCGGTAATGCCCGACCAGAAGTTATACCGTTCGTTGGGATCGAAGTGGAAATCCACCAGGTTCATCTTGCCCATTTCACCCGCCAGCTGTACCGACTCCATAAAGGAAATATCTGCAGGCAGCATCTGCACGACTACAAAGCCGGCGATGAGCATTCCTCCGATCATGACAGTCATCTGGTGCGTGTGCGTAACACTCACTGCTTTGGTTCCTCCGCTTACGGTATAAAGAATGACAAGCCCGCCGATGATCACATTGGTGATGAGCAGGTTCCAGCCGAGCACAGCAGACAGTACAAGGGAAGGCGCATAAATAGTAATGCCGGTGGACAAGCCGCGCTGCATCAGGAAAAGAATGGCGGCGAGCGAACGGGTTTTTAGATCGAAGCGGCTTTCCAGGTATTGGTAAACAGTAAATACTTTTAGTCGTGCATAGAGCGGAACGGCCGTCGCGGCGATAATCACCATGGCGATGGGCAGCCCGAAATAAAATTGAATGAAGCGCATGCCATCTTCGAATGCTTGTCCGGGTGTAGAAAGAAAGGTGATGGCGCTTGCCTGAGTGGCCATAATGGAAAGACAGATTGTCCACCATTTCATGGACTTGTCGGCCAGCAGAAAGCTGTTGATATTCCTGCTCCCTCTGGTCTTCCAGATTCCATATGCGACAATGAAGGTCAGCGTGCAGGCAAGCACAAGCCAGTCGATAATGCTCATCGGAAATAAAAAGTGATCAGGGAAAATAGCAGAACGGTAACAGCCAGGTTGATCAGCACGAAGATATACATGCCTCTCCAGGTTTTGAAGAAGGGCGGTTTACCCAGGTCGTTTTCTTCTCCGCTCATTTTCCGGCGGATAATAAATTTACAAATAAACGGTAAGCGCCGGGAACTCCCGCCGGCAGCTGCCTGAACCAGGAATAGGATGTATAGATGAAGACCCCCTGACCATATTTTGCATAGAGGATTCCTCCGTCCTTGGGTGTTTCACCGGTATCGTTGCAGGAGATTACCGTTTCATAATGACTGTTCCATTCGTTGGGAAAGTAAAGTCCGCGTTCCTGCACCCAGCCCGCAAAATCCGCATCTGAAATTTTATTGGGCTTGCTGAGCAATGGATGCTGGGGTTTGAGCAGGCGTACTGCCGCATCTTCCATGGTAACTCTTTCGTTTGAGAGCTTGAAAGGATAAGGTCCGATGGAATCGGTGACCAGCTTACTTTCGGACGCTCTTCCCGGAAGCGTGTTGTACTGTATCACGACAGTGCCGCCCTGCTTCACATATTCCAGAAGGGCGGGATGACAGCTGCGCAGTTTTTCATTCACATTGAAGGCGCGTATGCCGATTACGACAGCACTGAACTCTTTCAGCTTTTGTACGTTCACCGCTTCTTCCTTCAGCAGGGTAACTTTATAGCCCAGCTGTTTCAGGCAGGGTATCATGTCGTCGCCCGCGCCGGCGATATAGGCAATATGGTCGCCCTTCTTTTTCAGGTCGAGCTTCAGCACGCGCACTTCTGCAGGAGGAAACAAGGTCTGCGCCGGGATATGGTCGTAGCGTATGCTGATAAGTCCCTG
>JBJMLY010000250.1:0-2083 GCA_045805025.1 Cytophagaceae bacterium
CACCTTCTTAAAGCTTTTTTTCCAGCGCTTCTGTATTGCTGATATAATGATTGAAGAGCTCCCGTTCTTTGGCAAATACCCGTACAATAAGATCAAAGAGCTCCTGTTTGGCATGCCCATAACCAAAGCCTCCTGCCTGGTATTTCTTTCGCATACTTTCCTTCTCAGCCTCAGAAGCCATGGTGGAATAGATCTTGTAGACATTGCAGGTATCCGGATCTTTAGGCTCTTCCATGCCTTTGCTGTCGGTGACGATGGACTTAACCACCTTCAGCAAGGCTTTATCAGGTTGAAAAATATCAATGATATTATTGTACGACTTGCTCATTTTTTCCCCGTCGATACCGGGAATGGTCATCAGCTGCTCATTTACTTTTGCCTGCGGAAGCACCAGTGTTTCTCCATAGGTATTGTTAAAGCGGCTGGCAATATCACGTGTGATCTCCAGGTGCTGGATCTGGTCCTTGCCTACGGGAACAATAGTTGCATCGTAGCATAGTATGTCCGCGGCCATCAGCACCGGATAGGTGAACAGCCCTGCATTGACATCCGCAAGCCTGTCTGATTTATCTTTGAAGGAATGCGCATTTGCCAGCATCGGATAGGGGGTAAGACAGCTCAGAATCCATGTGAGTTCACAGACTTCCGTTACATCCGATTGCCTGTAAAATATATTTCTATCCGTATCAAATCCGAAGGCAAGCCATGCCGCGGCCACCGCATAGGTATTCTCCCGTAAGACTTTGGGGTCTCTGACGGTGGTAAGAGAATGCAGGTCGGCGATGAAAAATAAAGATTCATTGGAAGAGTTTGCCGATAGCTCAATCGCTGGTTTGATTGCTCCCAGAATATTTCCCAGATGAGGACGGCCCGTGCTTTGTATTCCTGTTAAGATCCTTGCCATAATGCCTGCAAATAACCAATTTCAAAGCAGAATTTCCAAATAAAGCGGTTTATACACAAGGAATACAAGCCAAGAAAAAGAGGAACTGATTTGAACTTCAGGCAATATATATCGTTATTTGGTATGAAATTAGCATACTTTTTTAGAGTTCTTATTCAGTAAACATTATGAAAAAAACAACTGCAATATTCATCTTATGCCTTCTCTCTCTGGCCGTCATGGCTCAGACCGGCAATATGAAATTTGACAAGATGTCGCACGATTTCGGAAGCGTGAAAGAGGAGGCTGGTTCAGTGACTACCGATTTTAATTTTACCAATACGGGCAGTGTCCCTCTGATCATCAGTAATGTAAAAGCTTCCTGCGGGTGCACAACCCCCGATTGGACCAAGGATCCGGTGCTGCCAGGCAAAACTGGTTTCATCAGAGCGGTTTACAGCACGACCAACAGACCCGGGCCATTCAATAAATCGCTCACCATCACCGCGAATACCGAGCCCAGCACGACAACGCTGTTTATCAGCGGTACAGTGGTCCCTAAGCCTAAAACTCCGGAAGAAGAATACACTAAAAAGGTCGGTAACCTGCGAATGGTTTCCGATATCCTTGATTTCGGTCGTATCACCACCAAGGATACGATCTCCAAAACCTTCGTTCTTTACAACGACGGCAATAACCCGATCACATTCATAGCGCCGCAAGGATTGCCCAAGCATCTGCATCTCAAAATCACTCCCATGATTCTGGGTTCGAAACAAAAAGCCATGCTGAAGATTACCTACGATCCTAAAAAGAAAAATGACTTCGGCGCTGTTTCCGATCAGATCACTATTATGACCAATGAGCCGGCAGACAATAAGAAAGCGCTTTCTGTAAAAGCCGACATTAACGAATATTTTCCTCCGCTTTCAGAGCAGGCCCTGGCAAATGCTCCCAAGCTTGAACTGGCTACAGAACCACTGAACCTGGGCATTGTAAAACCAAAGGGTACGGCGACCGGATATATCGAATTCACCAACACCGGTAAGCAGGATCTGGTGATCCGGAAGGTACGTACCAGCGGCCCTGCACTGGTTGCTCATGCCGAAAAATCCACAATCAAAGCCGGAATGAAGGGTAAGATTAAAGTAACCTATACGGCTGGCGATAAGCCTACGCTTGAAGGATTTATTATCTGGA
>JBJMLY010000251.1:0-5313 GCA_045805025.1 Cytophagaceae bacterium
GGGAAGGCGAAGACCCTACCAGAATGTTTGCGGGAGAAGGTGGTCCGGAAAGAACAAACCGGAGATTTCATTACCTCTCATCCGGGCAAGCCGCCAAAAGGCTTTCCACGGCTTTTGATTCGGTGACCTTATATGGAGAAGACCCTGACCATCGTCCGGATATATATGGAAAAATCGGCAACTCGGGAGTCAGCGTGGCGACATTGGATGATGCCAAGAAACTTTATTCAGGATTTGATCTTTGCTCCTCTTCTACTTCGGTTTCTATGACTATTAACGGGCCGGCGCCCATAATCCTTTCTTTCTTCATGAATGCTGCCATCGATCAGCAATGTGAAAAATACATAAAGCAGCATGGGCAGGAAGAAGAAATTCAAAAAAAAATACAGCAAATCTATCAGAACAGATCACATGCAACTCCTTCCTATTCCGGCAATCTGCCAGAAGGAAATGAGGGCCTGGGTCTGATGCTTCTGGGCGTATGCGGCGATGAAGTGCTGGATAAAGAAGTGTATGAAAAGATCAAAAAAGATACGCTCTCTTGTGTCAGAGGAACTGTGCAAGCTGACATTTTAAAGGAAGACCAGGCGCAGAACACCTGCATATTCTCCACGGAGTTTGCGCTGCAGATGATGGGCGACATTCAACAGTACTTTATTGATCATCAGATCAGAAATTTTTATTCTGTTTCCATTTCAGGGTATCATATTGCCGAAGCCGGAGCAAATCCCATTACACAATTGGCATTTACGCTTTCGAACGGCTTTACCTATATTGAATATTACCTTTCAAGAGGCATGCACATTGATGACTTTGCCCCGAATCTTTCTTTTTTCTTTTCCAACGGAATAGACCCCGAATATGCTGTTATCGGAAGAGCCGCCAGACGAATATGGGCAAGAGCACTGAAGCTGAAATACGGCGCCAATGAACGATCGCAGAAGCTGAAATATCATATCCAGACTTCTGGAAGATCCCTGCATGCTCAGGAAATTTCATTCAATGACATACGGACAACCCTTCAGGCCCTTTATGCCATTTATGACAACTGCAATTCCCTTCATACGAATGCCTATGATGAAGCGATTACCACTCCTACGGAAGAATCAGTCAGAAAAGCGGTAGCGATACAGCACATTATTAATAAAGAACTCGGACTGGCGAAAAACGAAAATCCCATGCAGGGTTCTTTTATCATCGAACAGCTGACAGACCTTGTAGAAGAGGCGGTGATGGCGGAGTTTATGAGAATTTCGGAAAGAGGCGGCGTGCTGGGAGCTATGGAAACCATGTATCAGCGTTCAAAAATTCAGGAAGAGTCCCTGCATTATGAATCGCTTAAGCACAATGGACAATTGCCGATTATAGGCGTGAACACATTTACAGATCCTCAGGGATCACCTACGATTATTCCGGCAAAGGTAATCCGGTCTGAAAACAGGGAAAAGGAATTTGCAATAAGCTCCCTTAAACAATTCAAAGCAGCGCATGCTAAAAAATCAAAAGTATCGTTATCGGAATTAACTAAGACAGCAAGCAGCGGTCATAATATTTTTAATAGTCTGCTGGAAGTAAGCAAACACTGCAGTCTCGGTCAGATTACCCATGCCCTTTATGAGGCGGGAGGACAATACAGAAGGAATATGTGATAGATGTATTGCTGTAAAATGACGTTGCAATTCATTTTTGTTTAATATTTTTTTTTATTTCTAATGAAAAACACCAGTTCGCTTATTTTCCTTCTCATTTTATTAAACAGTGTTTCATTTTCGCAATCACCCGCTCCTGACATCCAATGGAAAACTGCTTTAGGAGGAAGTTCCAGCGATCATGCTCAATGCATACAACAAACCCCCGATCGCGGATATATTGTTGCCGGGAATACCTATTCGAATAATGGTGATGTCAGCGGCAATCATGGGCTCATGGACGTCTGGATTACGAAGCTAGATAGTATGGGTAAGCTTGAATGGCAAAAGACATTAGGAGGAAGTCAAAATGATGAAGCTTATTCGATTCGCAATACTCCCGACGGCGGATATATTGTTGGAGGATATACATCCTCTAACGATATGCAGGTAAGCGGTAATCACGGAACACCCGATTTCTGGATCGTGAAACTGGATAATGCAGGTAACGTTCAGTGGCAGAAATGTCTGGGCGGAAGCGGAACAGATTATCCCGGATATTATGACGGATCGCTCAGTTGCACGTCTGACGGGGGGTATATTGTGGCTGGCACTGCCACGTCAAACGATGGACAGGTTTCGGGCAATCATGGGAATGCAGACTATTGGGTGGTAAAACTAGATGGAACAGGAAATATACAATGGCAAAAATCACTGGGAGGAAGCGAGGCTGATCAGGCATCCTCGATACAACAAACCTCCGACGGCGGATATGTAGTAGCCGGCTATTCTCAATCCAATGATGGCGATGTAACTGGCAATCATTCTCCGGCAGGGACTTTCTTCAGAGATTTCTGGATTGTAAAGCTGGATAATGCCGGAAATCTGATATGGCAGAAAGCGCTGGGCGGAAGTGACAACGAAGAAGCTTATGCTATTCAACAGACTCCTGATAAGGGCTATATCATAACGGGAAAGGCCGAGTCAAACGACGGAGATGTAACCGGACATCATGCCTGGGCAGATAGCTGGATTGTAAAGCTGGACAGCATGGGTTCATTAGACTGGCAGAAATGCTATGGCGGCACCGCAGACGAATACGCGCAATCTGTTCAGCTCACTCCTGACGGAGGTTATATTGTAGCAAGCAGCAGTAATAGCGGATCCGGAGATGGCGACATCACCACGAACGATGGCAGTTTAGATTACTGGATTCAGAAGCTCGACAGTACCGGAAATATGCAGTGGCAGAAATCGCTTGGGGGAAGCAATATGGATGAAGCTTATTCTATCATAGTTACTTTCGACAGCGGCTATGTTATTGCGGGTAGTTCGAGGTCTGTCGACGGAGACGTACATTCCATTCACGGATCGAACAGTGACGATGTCTGGATTGTAAAATTACACAAAGCATTTGCTTCACCAGTAAATATTGTCATCATCGTCCCTAACCTCATTACGCCTAACGGAGACCAACAAAATGATGCCTTTATAATAAAAAATCTTCCGGATGGTTATGCTCTAGAGATTTGCAACAGATGGGGATCGCTGATTTATAAAAACAAGCAATACAGCAATACCAATGCATGGAATGGCAATGAGGCAAGCGATGGCATTTATTATTTTCACCTTAGTCATAAAAGCCTTCCTGAATATAAAGGCTGGCTGCATCTGATCCGCTGATTGACTGAACTTTCTATATCCTGCATATGCCATTAAATTGATTATTTTTCTGGCTGGGTCTTATAAAGTTACTTTTTCACTTCGCCAGAACGCATTCTGTCCATGTAAGAGAAAAGAATAACAATAACAATAAGCGGAAGAAGAGATAAGACTGTCCATAACCCAGTACTAAGCACCACTACCTCATTTAAAACAAAGACACCCGTGTAAAGGTAGACAGCCCATTTCTGCATTCTAAAAAATCCTATCAGGCAGGCAATGCCGATTACAAAAGAAAAAGCCAGGTATGGTGGATACCAGTCCGCGATTTGCTTTGCGAAGCCCGATAAAAGAATCCATATATTAACGATAGAGCCAATAAAAATAAGTACGCATATCACTGTAATCGGCCAGGGCCTATCTCCTATCAGTGAATTTCTTTCTTCTTCATCTCTTTGCCGGTTTGCTTTTACTTTGTTTATAACAAGATCCGCCTGTTCGCCCTTCCCGCGTTCATACAAAATATATTCAATCGCCTGGAGCGCTTCCGGCTGATAGTCGGATGGATTCTGAAGCGCCTCGATCAGTTGATTGTCATCAAGCTTGTTCATCCTTTCGTAAAAGTGGTTTCGCTGCATGGTGCTTAGATTAAAAAATAACTGGATCTTGTAAAGCTATAAAAATCTGCGTGAGAAGTCTTATTTTCCTTTCAGGAATGCATCCTGCCGATATAAGACAACATGATGACAAGAGCGATAAAGGGAACCAAAGCCATCAAAGTCCATTTTTCTGCGGCCACTAAGATTAATTGACTAACAAGAATATAAAATGCATAGAAAAAGACGGTCCACTTTTCCATTTTATAAAATCCGACCATACATATTAATCCGACGATCAATGAAGCAATAATATATCCAATCGATAAGGCGCTGTAATATCGCATATCATCTGAGATCAGGAACCAGCCATTCACAATATTCCCAAGTAACAGATAAAAACAAACCAATGTAATTAACAAAGGACGATCCTGCATCAGGGACTCATTTTGATAAGGTTCTTTCTGTTTTATCTTTGTCACAGCATCTTTGATCATTTTCATTTCATCTGCTTTACCCCGGTTATGAAGAATATATTCGATCGTCTGTAGAGTTTCAGGATGAAAAGCCGATGGATCACGCAAAGCCTGAAGCAATTCCTCATCCGTTAATTGATTCATCATGGGATAATATTTACTTTCTTGCATATCAGACAAGGGAATAAAAAATCAATAAGTATACCTCAGAGAGCATCAGGCTCTTCTTTCGGCTTCTGAAAAACGTATCAGATCTGGAAAAAACAATTTAAACTCGGCCTCATACAAGGCATAATCTCTCCGGAGATCTTCAATGGAATTTTCCATGTGCGATACGAATTTGGCTCTGCCCGACATACCTCTGAGCACACGTTCGATGCCTTCCATATTGCTGTAATTATAAAGCCAGTTTCCTTCAATCATATAAGGAAGGAAGCGGTGTACCCGCAAAGGCATGATATCGAGTCTGGAAGTGATAAGCTTATATATGTCCTGCGCATACATATCGAGAGGTATTTCGGAATAGGAATTCCAGTTGCAGGCCAGAAAATGATCGTAAAAAATATCGACAATAACGGTGGAATATTTAGAATAGACAGGCCTTAAACGTTCCACGCTCTGATGTACGACCGGATGACGGTCGGTGAACTCATCAATTTTTCTATGAAGGCGTATGCCCTGAATAATCCCTTCGCTGAATTTCTGATACTCTTTTCCCTTCACGGCATCGGCAATAAAATTCCCGATCAGCAGTTCACTGGAATCTCCTGAAAGATATAAGTGAGCCAGGAAATTCATGGTAAGTTAATAGCTAATATTGTCGGTAGAGGGATAGGTTTTATAAAGATTAACTCCAATGCCGAACTCCACAAAAGGAATTACAGAATTTCCGCCGCCGCCGGATATGGTGGGATGAAGTGTGGTGCTGTTAATTAATACATCGGTTGAGTA
>JBJMLY010000252.1:0-6127 GCA_045805025.1 Cytophagaceae bacterium
CCTACCAGGAGCATAATGTTTTGCGGAAATGAGGTCAACCTTTTCATGGTAGTGGGCATTACTATAGTCCAAATATTAGCACCTAAGCCAAAGATTTTCTGGGTTATTTCTGAAGATTTTCTGAAGATTGATTAGAAATTCAAACAAAAAGTAACATGGAGTGAATCCCGGTTCCATACGTGTATTTAATGCCTATTCCGTTAATCTGACATATTTTCTCTACAATCGAAAGTCCAAGGCCCATAGAACCAGAATTGAATTTTGAAAAACGCTTGAAAAATATTTCGGGCTTTTCCTCCAAAGGATTCCCTGAATTCGAAATCATAAGTCTATTCGGTTCTGCCTGTATGCGGATATTCCCGCCTTCCAGATTATGTTTGATTGCATTGGTTAAAAGATTATCGATAAGAATATCGGCCAGCATAAAATTCATCTTTTTTTCGATTCTTGAGTCGATATGAACATCCACCTTGATCTTCTTCAGATCAATAAGTTCTTTATAATACTCCAGTTTTGCCAGCAGAATGTCTGTAAACTCTACATAACCTTCCTGCGAAAACTGATCGTTATCGATCCTCGATAATAAAACAAGCGCTTCATTCAGTTTTGAGAGACGCGTAATTGACTGAAAGCAATTGTTCACAAGAACAGATTGCTCTTCGCTCAGGTCCGATTGACTGATCAGCTCAAGTTTTGATTTGATAACGGCGAGAGGAGTCTGAATTTCATGGGAAACATTTTCTGTAAATTCCTTTAGCTTACTATAGTCCTGATAAATCCTGGCTATCATTCCCTTTAAAATGATTTCAAGCTCTTTAAATTCTTTAATATCTGTAGCGGGAAAATCAACAGCGGCTGACTTTCCGATTTCATAGTTTCTCATCTGATCTATAATCTCATAAAATGGCTTCCATATTTTCCGTAAAACCCAGCGCTGGCCAAAAAACAAAAGAAGGAGAAGAAAAAGAAGGATCAGAACCATGATCGCGGCAATCGCTTCCGCAAAGTCAGTAGATTCATGCTCGGTATTCCTGAGCTTGATCTCATAGGCTTTTCCATTAATTTCTTTCTGAAATTTCATCTGGATATAGACTATATCCTGCTTCTCGAGCGGGTCATATATCACCGTGTCACTAAACGCTTCGGTAGAATCGCTTATTCGGGAAATAATTTTGATATCCAGGGCGTTCCTGCTATACTTTTGAAAGACAAGAACACTATCGGAAGTTTTCAGAAAATTAATAACGTGATCTCTGCGGTACTGCAGCTTTTCCTTGAAGTCCTCATAAATAAAATATTGAAAAATAAAAAATGATATTACGCCGATAATGGAAAAGATGGCGAGGTACAATATGATGATGTAAAGATTCTTCTTATTTAATAGATTCACTCTCCCTTGAATTTATATCCCACCCGGTTAATATTATTTATATAATCCGGACAACCTGCACCCATTAGTTTCTTGCGCAGATTTTTAATATGCGTATAAATAAAATCGAAAGAATCGGATGCATCCATATAATCACCCCATAAAAACTCGGCAATTGATTCTTTCGTGACAACTTTATTTTTGTTGTAAACAAAATAAAGCAGCAGATCGTATTCCTTCTTGGTCAGATTAATAACCTCATTATTAACGTACACTTCATGGCTCTCCGAGAGAATCTTAATTTCATTAAACACGATCTCCCTTGCTCCCCCTGCTTTCCTTCTTCTTAGAATTGATTTGAGTCTTGCATTAAGCTCGGAAAGATGGAAGGGCTTCGTCAGATAGTCATCGGCACCTAAATTGAGTCCCTGCAGTTTGTCTTCCAGTGTTTTTTTGGCGGAAAGAATAAGAATGCCGGCTTCTTCTTTGGTTTTTTTCAGTTCGCGGATCAGATCAAAGCCACTTCCATCCGGAAGAAATAAATCGATGATAAAGCAATCGTAATCATAAATATTTATTTTGAGGAGGGCATCCTTGAACCTCGAAACAGATTCGCAAATATATCCTTCTGCCTTAAGATACGGCAGAATAGAATTTACAAGCTCCTCTTCGTCTTCAATAATTAATATTTTCATTCTCCAATAGAAATACAAATTTCACCAGACTTGCAGTTCGTGAATTTAATAAACTTTGAAAAAGAAACTTCAGAAGAATAAAATTCTAATCCCGTTTTAATCTCATTCTAATTTTTCTCTTAGATCAGATAGAAAACAAACAGTAACAGCAAACAAAGATCGGCTTCTCTGTTTACAGTTACTATTCACTGTTTCTGTTTACTTTTACTTCTTCCTACCCCTCCTTCACGAAGGCACAATATAGAATTCAGGGGTGTTACAAAAAGAAGGATGTTCGTCGACTTGGAGGAATCGGGATAAGGAATAGATCTTCTAAAAAAATAAGTAGGCGGAAACAGCAACAGTGAACAGAAAGGAATGATTTCATCGCGTCCTGGTCACTTACTGCTACCCGTTTCTGTTACCCAATCCCTGTTCCCTTCATTTTTTCTTTCTTTGCTTCGGGCAGCAAATGGAACAGATTGGTGATGATAACTTTCAGCTCATCATAGTTCTGGCGTTGCATGGCTTTCTCACCCGCCTCCCGTAACTGGTCGGCCTTACCCCTGTCAGGATATTCATTTAGGCCGCTGTAGTAATAAAATAAACTGATTATATATTCGGGCCTTTTCCAGTTAAGCTTAAAGCTTATAGTATGAATTTTATCCGTTATACTTTTGATCAGTATGATATTTGCCGTCGACAGAAACTGTTTTTCGTCGGCAATAAGGTTCTCAAAGTTCTTTTTGTCCTCTTCGCTGCCGTATTCTGTTACCACATGTTTGCAGCCTTTTTTTGATATGTAGTAATCGTTGATCACTTCAGTCAGCACTTTGTCCCTCGTAAGGTCATCAATCTTTGCGGCGAACTTCCGTTTCTTATCCTCCATCTGAAACTTGGTATCGGTAACATCGTCCTGACGCAGCTTATTAATATCGGTATTCAATATATCGATATCCTCCCTTATGTTGGCCAGTTTTGCTGCGGTTTCGTAATCTTCTCTTTTCTCCGCCGATCTGACCTCTTCAATCGCTTTCTTTCTGAGAATAAAAATTTCATCCTTCAGCTTACCGATGTTCACATGCCTCTCCGAAGGACTGAACAAATTGCTGAATTCCTGATCGGTCATCATCAACACGGTCGTAATGCGAAGATCTCTTGACTCGGATACTTCCAGTATAATTTCTATGTCCGATCCTTTCAGAAGATCTCTCTTCAGGTCCTTTCCTGAAATTTCTATACTGCCAATCGAAATATTGGAAGAAGGCAAGGCAAAACGCGGGCCTTCGAGCACATTGATGATCACACTTTCATCCGAACCCTTAGTCAGGGTCTTGGTGATCTCTTTGGTGATCGTACGTTTCAACGGAAGTATAGAATTTTTATCAAAGATCAGCTCCAGCTTTGTGGCATTGCTGGCAAAGTCATCTACTTCAATGCAGAGATCATTAGGCAAAGGCTGTCCCAGCACATTATATTTGCCCTGTACAATTTCAATTTTTGGTAAATCGGTCGAAACAAGCGTATTGTGCTGATCGTAGACTTTGAATGTAAAATAATTATAAAAGTCCTTTACCAGAGGCAGGTATTCCGATATTTTTTCCGAAAGTTGTTTGGTGCCTGAATCATAACCTCCGTCATCCCGGGTAATGCGGTAAAACAGATTACTAAAATTTCCCTCTGCTTTCGCAACGAAATATTCTTCCATGTCCTGACTGGCTTTCTGATAAGCCGTCTTGATGCTGAAATCCCTTTTTAGTGAAGAACCCGTTTCCGTCTCTGCTGTCTGCTTTACTTCTTTGTTTTTTCTTGGTTTGCTGCCGGCGAAATAAGCGGCTCCTTCTGCAACAGCCGTGGTGGGATCCACCTGGCAGTTAACAGGAATATTCGTGGCATCGGTAATCAGTTTCCTGACAAGTGGTATATAAGTTGAGCCTCCTACGAGAAGCACAAACCTGATGTCTTCGGATTTCAGGTTATTTCTTTCCAACACAAGAGACATCATGTTGATGGTCTCTTTGATCTTTTCAGAAATAATACTTTCAAATTCATTTCGTGTAAAAGAAAAATAGGCATCCAGAACATCTCCTTTATCATCCTCAATCTCAAATTCCATTTCGGCATTGTCCTTTCCGGAAAGCACGACCTTGGCATCTTCGGCCAGTTTGAGCAAACGATAATACAGTTTATTGTATTTTCCGGATGCGCTTTTCATTTCCTGCTCCAGGTTCGTAAAAGTGCCAGAGCGGTGTAAATAAGGTATCACGATTTTTTCAATGATGAGATTATCCAAGTCTACTCCGCCCAGGAAATTGTCACCCTGGTGGTCTGTCACTTTCATTTCTCCATCCTGTATTTTCACCAGCGCCACATCAAAAGTGCCCCCTCCAAGATCATACACCAGCCATTGTCCGTCGGTGTCTTCTTTGTTTTCTTCGCGGTTGGCATATGCCAGACTTGCGGCGATGGGTTCCTGCAGCAGGTAAACTTCTTCAAAGCCGGCCATAAGGCCGGCCTTCTTGGTAGCGTTGGACTGTACCGTATCGAATGAAGCGGGAATGGTGATGACAGCAGCGTCTACCTGTTCGCCGGTATACACAAAATTTTTAAGCTCTTTCAGCACTATAGAAGAAAGCTCGATCGGATTTATCTCTTTATCCAGCGATCTGATGCGGAAAGTTTCCGAGGTACCCATTTTTCTTTTGAAAGATCCGAAAACATTGTGGGGATCCTTTTCGATGTATTCCCGCGCTTTATCTCCGATAATAATTTTATCCTTTCGGAAGGCAATCACGGAAGGCAACGTTTCCTTATGTCCGACGGGATTTTTAAAAACTTCCACCTTGCCCTGATGATAGCGTGCAATCAATGAGTTGGTAGTGCCCAGGTCAATACCGTATTTAACTGTTTCGCCCATTATTTGTCCCTTGTTTCTACGATCACGATCGCTTTTTGAATGATAGAAGTCTGCTGCCCCTCCTTTTTACGGATGATAGGTTTTATGACTTCGACGATTTTCAGATTTTCTGAAGATGTGCCAACTATGCTGGCTTCGCAATCCGTTCTTGTCTCATTATAATCTTCCCCAAGAGGGTCGTGATATATAATACCGGATTCCTCCAGGCAATTTTTAATTCTGCGGATGTTGCGTTCGATTTTCTGCAACGCTTCATTCTCGGCTATTTTCTTTTCGATTTCAAAAATCTGATTCAGGATCTGTATCTGGTATGATTCCATAGTCTAAAAAATGTTTCCGGGAATGGAAAGTTATTCAATATACTTTTTTATAAATAAAGGAGCAACAACTGTGATAAGCTTTGGATCATGAAGTCTGCTCTATTGGACCTGTCAGATCACTTCAGATCCAATCCCTGGGTTTTAATTTCGATGTTCCCTTTGTGATTAGTAAATGTAATCATGTAAGAAGGATAAAATTGCTTCTCGCGGCCTTCTGTAACATATATATGTTCCGGTCCTCCGATAAGCGCCGAATTTTCAAAGGCCCCTTTCATGTCGTACAAAGGAATCGTACGCAGAACCTTTTTCCCGCCTTCATATTCGTTGAATTCCGGCGCCATCATACAGGAGAGTTCCAATGCGGAGTTCCAGTCTTTGCCGGCATAAAAGGAAAAACTATACCCTCCCGGCTCTGCAAATATCCTGAGCATATCGCCGGCCGTCAGGTATTTGCAGAAAAGGAGCTGGCCGCCTTCCGCAGCGTGAAAGAAAATCAACATGTCATGATCCGTATCATTATCAAAGAAGAGATTATCCTTGCCTTTTTTAAACATCTCTTCGCTCAACCAGAGCTTTTCGTATACTCCCTTTCCTGTGCTTAGCTGATTTCCCTTATATTCGGCTTCACTTCCTCCAAGATGGTTCCTGTATCTTGTCTTCACAGAATCCGGCGCCCTGGCATATACTGCCAGGGCCCTTAATACATTTCTGCATTCATCTTCATTGGACAGAGTGATCGTTCCTCTATTCACAATACCCTCCGTGGCCATGGCAGTTTCGTGGCTTTGGGGCAAATAAGATTTAACGACCGAATGAATAATCACGGACAGGAATACAAACATGCAGA
>JBJMLY010000253.1:0-4068 GCA_045805025.1 Cytophagaceae bacterium
TATTTCTTCGATACAGTTTACCATTTAAATTCTAAGGGCAGACAAAAAAGAACGCTGTTCATGATTGAAGCCCTCAAAAAGGCAAATTTGTAAAGCGAGCTGGCTACCCGATTGGCTATTGGAAAAACGGATTGCCGCGCTTCAAAAAAGAAACAATAAATCAAGGATAACCCGGAAAGAGCCTCAGATTCTTATTGCAAGTTATGACAAGGTTTTTTTTACGCTCTGTCTTCCAGGTAAAAATTCTCTTCCAGAATGTCCACGAGAAGGTCGCGCTGCAAAGGCTTATTCAGAAAATCAGAATGGCCTATTTCTTTAAGCACCTGTACATCCTGAGGCGTAAAAATATTGCTGAGTATTATTACCCTGGTTTTTTCTTTTAGCTCTTCAAATGCTTTCTCAAATTCTTCCAGGAATTCAAAACCATTCATGATGGGCATTTTAATGTCGACCAGGATCAATTCCGGAATGCAATTGTACTGATCTTCATATTCCCGCAGAAATTTTAAAGCCTCCCTGCCATCCCGGGAAATGGCTATTTTTTCGGTTAAAGAGAGTTTCGTTAAGATCGTGTGATTGATAAAATTTGCTATCGGATCATCGTCCACGAGCAGTACACAGTTGTAGTTTTTCATATAGCTGATTGTTAAAAGGTTAGGTAAGTATGGAAATATTTACGACAAAAGGCAAGAAAAAATCGACTTATGTAAATAGTAAACGCCAATAATTCAGTATTTTAATCCAAAAATCCTCTTAAATCTATGAATACTTTTAAAACAGTTTTTTTTGCACAAATCAATTCGGAGCCTTAAAGAGGAATTTTATATAAAATGAAAAGGGGGCGTACTACAAAATTGTTGTTCAAACCCCTGTTAGAGCAGCTATCAGAAAGATAAACACACTATTTGTCAATCCAATTCAAAAGGGCAGCAAATCAATTGACTATTTTCAATCTGAAAAGGAATATTTGGAGATCAATAGTTCTTTTGAACAGGCATTCCCGACTTCACATTGGTGATTACACAGTTCGGAAGCATTTTCTGAATCTTGTCAATATCCGCCTGAGGAATATTGTTATCACTGATGATCAGACTTTTCAGGTTCACACAGTTCCCCAACTCATCGGGAAGGCCGGTAATCATGTTCTTATTCAGATTAAGGCTTTTCAGATTCGTCAGCTGGCCTATTTCTTTAGGAATAGAAGTAAGCTTATTGTTAGGCATATTCAATACTGTGAGGGCTTTGATATTGCCGATCTCCGGCGGAATGGAAGTAATATCATGGCTTACCAGGTTTACTACATTCAGATAAGGAATTTTGCAGACAGCCACAGGGAATGTCGTGAGTTTTTTGGGAGAAGGAAGAATATTTAAATTATAATGTCCAGCCACATTTACGACCTGCTTTTCATAATCCACTTCTGGGTTTTGGGCCAGAGTATTTCCGGTTATTAAAGCTAAAAGCATGGCAGCGAGTATCTGAAGTCTTTTCATAGGTTTAAAGTTTAGTCGTGAACATAACTGCATAAATTGTTCCGGTTTTTCAATGATGATCATTTTTTATGAAGAAAAGGAATAATGCTGGTTAAATGACTGATTTCATTCGACCTTCGCTAATTTACACAGGAGCGGGATTTCCTCAAAGCAAATTGATCAATAGAAAGAGAAGCGAAAAGCGCGGAAAGAACTTTTACATAGGGGTTAAGTCAGCTAACAACCAATTTTCTTCGCAGTCCTTAGGGCATAAATTGTGATTATTCACTCTGAACCCTACTCTCATAAGTTACCTAAAGAAGCCAAGCGCATCATCTTAAGCACCCGCAAAATTTTCAGGTATGCCTGCATTTCTGAAATAGAGTGTAAATGTAGTTCCTTTTCCCACCTCACTTTCCACTTCGATGCTTCCCTGGTTTCTTTCTACCAGTCTTTTTACCATATAAAGACCGATGCCCGTGCCTTCCACATGGTCGTGAAATCTTTTGAAGATCATAAAAAGTTTGGAGCCGTTTTGGTCGAGGTCAATACCCAGCCCGTTATCCTCAATTGTAAGCTTTAGTCCTTTCCCGCTGCTCTCTGTGGCCAGTCGTATGTGCGGAGTCCTTAAAGGAGAACGATATTTGACGGCATTGCTCATAAAATTATAAAGGATGCTTTTCAGACAAACTCTGGAGCATACCATAGATTCGGCGCGACTGAAATCAGACTCAAGCTTCACCTGGGCGCGACGAAAAATTTCTTCGTTCTCGCTCATCACTTCAGCGACGATATCCTCGAATTTTACAGGACCTACATCTTCGTATATTTCCTTCTGGGTACGGGCTACCTGTGATAAATGATGGATGGTTCTTTTGATCCGGTCGAGGGAGGTCTGCACTTTCTGCTCAATCTCTATACTTTCTTCGTCTCTGACCGGGCCTTTAAGGGCAAGAATTCCGAGCAGACTCTCCACATTGATGATCGGGGATTTCAGATCGTGCGAAGCGGAATACACAAAATTATCGAGGTCCTCGTTGATCTTAATAAGCTGCTTATTGCTTTCATCAAGCTCTCTTGTTCTCTCTTTCACGCGTTTTTCCAATTCATCTCTTGCCTGACGCAATGCCGCTTCTCTTTTCCGGATCTCAATCTCAGATTTCCGGATCTGCATTTTAGCCTGGATCTGGTCGATGGTTTCCTGTGACATAATTCCTGCCAGGAAGGAAATAAAGATGAGATAGCTGATACGGATAACCATTTCAGGCATATGATCCTGAATGCCTGAGTCCGCCGCCACAATCAGGGCATATAGCACTGAAAACAGTACCGAAACAATCAGGGTTACACGAAATGTATATCTTAAGGCGATGGAAAGAATAGAAACATACCAGAGCAGGTAGAAAGGAGAATTGTAGGAGCCTGTCGCAAGAATCCACAAAGTAATCAGTGCTGCGTCGGAGCTGGTGGTGAAATAGCTCGTTAAAAGAATTTCATATTTCCGGTAAGGGTGAAAAAGCGAAACAACCAGTGAATAAACAAAAGCTGCAACGATGACTGTCCAGGCAAGCCATTCAATCGTTTGTGTCTTATCCAGAAAAAACAGATAGACGATAATATTCAGCAAAACCACGCCCAGGCGCACATGGGCAATATTTCTTTCGGCACCATATAATTTCTCTCTGATCTCGCCCTGAATGCCAGGCGGAAGTTTTTTAAATTTCCTGTCGGTTAAAATGAACTTCATGATGATGCGATTCAGATATACCTTTACGGGCCTTATTCCGCATAGTTAGCTGAAAAAAATATTTAGTCTTCTTTCTAAAACAAAACAGAGAGAAAAGTGTTTGAGAAAAATCTTCCGTTTCTCCCCTGTTTTTAAATTGAGGATTATCTCCATAAATTGAATGTCCTTATGTAAAAGATTACCCCAGATGAAAAAGCTCATTATAGCCTCCAGTGTTGCCATTTTATTCCTTTTCTTCATACTTTTCACCTATTCCTCCTCTCAGAACAAGCCTGCTCAGGTTTTATTAAGGATTGATGATATGGGCATGAACCATTCGGTGAATATGGCCCTCAATCAGCTTTTAGAAACCGGAATTCCATTTTCCACCTCCGTAATGTTTGCATGTCCCTGGTACCAGGAAGCGGTTGAAATTCTAAAGAAACATCCTGAAATTTCGGTGGGCGTTCATCTTACCTTAAACTCCGAATGGAAGAATTATAAATGGGGTCCCGTACTGGGAAAGTCGGCTGTGCCTTCCCTCACCGACAGTAATGGCTACTTTTTAGCATCCACCAAAGAATTTCTTGCCCGAAAGGCCTCTCCGGAGGAAGTGGAAAAAGAATTATCGGCCCAGATAGAAAGAGCACTTAAGTCAGGGCTTCGTATCGATTATGTAGATTACCATATGGGCACAGCAGTGGCCACGCCTGAACTGAGAGCCATTGTAGAAAAATTAGCGTTCAAATATAATCTGGGCATCTCACGCTACTTCGCGGAAAATTATAAAACCATGTTCGATGTACCGGTGGAAGAAAAGAGAAAAGAATTTTTCAGGCATATCGACAGTCTTAAATATGGGCGGATAAA
>JBJMLY010000254.1:0-7324 GCA_045805025.1 Cytophagaceae bacterium
CTACCATTAATGCCACCAAATTGAATTTTGGAACCGGACTTTACCTGATTAATGAAGAAAGATATTTCCTATCGGCATCGGCACCAAGAATTTTGAATACGAAGTTCGAAAATAATGGGGTGGTCGGACAAAGATATAATCGCCAGTATTACCTTTCAGGAGGAGCTATATTCAACGCCGAAGGTAATATTCCGATCAGACCTGCCTTTATGGTTAAAACGGTGCCCGGACAATCGGCAACGGTTGACCTCAGCGGAAGTATCCTGCTCAGCGATGTTATTTGGACCGGAGTATCGGTGAGGAATTTCAGAACACTTGCTATCATCGGTCAGCTCGATATCAGCGAATATGTTCGTATTGGATATTCCACCGATCTTCCGCTATCTAATGTTGTATTGAAAAACCTGGGAACACATGAGTTTTGTCTGAATATTAATTTCTCTGCCTTTTCAAAACAAGTCGTCGTAGTTCCAAGATATTTCTAATTTTCTATTCTCTTTGCAACAATAAAAAAGAGTCCTGTTTTTCAGGACTCTTTTTTATTGTTCATAATCGATGATACTTATTGTGATTAAGATCAGAACGGTACATCATCATTTCCTTCTTTCGGTTTGTTGCCAAGATCATTGATGCGGCTGCTGAATGTTTTGGCGGCAGAAGCATCGAAGGTTGATTTACCGAAAGAGTCACCGGCGAAATCGTTTCTTTCAAGATCGGAGAATTTTGTGTATTTGCCCACAAAGCGCAGGAAAACATTGTCGAGACTTCCGTTTCTGTGCTTGGCAATGATCACCTCTCCCACGCCTTTCAGCGAATTTCCCATCTCATCTTCATCGATCTTATAATATTCAGGTCTGTAGAGGAAGATTACCATGTCGGCATCCTGCTCGATAGCGCCGGACTCTCTGAGATCTGAGAGCTGCGGACGCTTATCCCCGCCCCTGGTTTCCACCGAACGGCTAAGCTGCGAAAGCGCGATCACAGGTACGTTCAGTTCTTTGGCAATATTTTTCAGAGCTCTCGAAATCGAAGCAATCTCCTGCTCCCTGTTACCCATATTTCCCTTGGCATTGCCTTCGCCGGTCATCAGCTGAAGGTAATCCACGATGATCATCTGTATGTCGCTCTTCGCTTTAAGCCTTCTGCATTTGGTGCGAAGCTCACGTATTGACAGAGCCGGAGTATCGTCAATAAATATTGGTGCGGTGGAAAGACTGGAAATTCTATGGTGAAGCTGGGTCCACTCGTATTCTTCGAGGGTTCCTTTTCTGATTTTTTCGCTTTCTATTTCCGCTTCGGCAGATATTAATCTGTTCACCAGCTGTATGGACGACATTTCCAGCGAGAAAATGGCGATGGGTTTTTTAAAATCAACTGCTGCGTTTCTCATTGCGGAAACCACAAAAGCTGTCTTTCCCATACCGGGACGGGCCGCCAGAATAATAAGATCGCTCTTCTGCCAGCCCGAAGTAATCCGGTCCAGATCGGTAAAACCACTGGGTACACCGGTAAGCTTATTTTCATGATCTTTTTTGGCTTCCAGCTCTTTGATAGCCTGTCCCAATATCGATCTCATTTCCGCGTAATTCTTGCGGATATTGGATTCGGAAACCTGGAACAAGGATTGTTCCGTTTTATCCAGCAGATCAAAAACGTCTGTGGTATCTTCAAAGGCTTCTTTGTGAATTTCAGAAGCTATGGAAATGAGGTCTCTTTTAATGGATTGTTCTGCCACAATACGGGCATGGTATTCAATATTGGCGGCCGAGTTAACCCGGGTCGTGAGCTCAGTGATGTAATAAGGGCCCCCAACAAGCTCCAGCTCACCTGTGCTTCTGAGCTGATTGGTAACAGTTAGGATATCGACAGGCTCTGAACGGTCAAAAAGTGTTACAACGGCGCTGAAAATCTTCTGGTGGGCCTCTTTATAAAAGCTTTCAGGTTTCAGAATATCGATAACATTGGTCAGCGCGTCTTTTTCAAGCATCAGGGCACCCAGAACAGCCTCTTCCAGATCGATGGCCTGAGGAGGTAGCTTACCCATACCTCCCGGTATTTCCAGGGATTGACGTGTTTTGCCGATATTCTTACGTGTAAATGATTTTCCCTGATCCATGCTGCAAAATTAAAAAATGAGTCTTTCAATTATAGGAATTCGCGAAGAAGGTTACTCATATCTTATTCACCAGTTTATACACATTATTTTTTAACAATAATTTCTTAACAAACATTCCATTTGCAGCTCGCTATTTTTATTATAATTTTGCACAGAATGACTAAGTAATGTCCTCCCCCAAAAAACGAATTCATTTTATTGCTATAGGAGAAAACGCCATGCACAATCTGGCATTGGCTATACATGCAAAAGGTCATATCATTAGTGGCTCTGCGGATGAAATATTTGAACCCTCCAGGTCAAGACTTTCAGACGCGGGCATTCTTCCACCTGTCGCAGGCTGGGATCCTTCAAAAATAACTCCGGATCTTGATGCGGTAATCCTCGGAATTGATGCGGAATCCAATAATCCTGAACTTCTGAAAGCACAGGAACTCAATATAAAAATATATTCTGCACCTGAATACATTTATGAGCAATCGCTAGATAAGCAACGCGTAGTTATTGCAGGAAGTCACGGAAAAACGACCATTACAGCCATGATCCTTCATGTGCTGAATTTTTTCAACCGTAAATTCGATTACATGATCAGTGCGCAGCTGGAAGGATTCAACGCCATGATCCGCCTCAGTGACGATGCACCTATAATTGTAGTAGAAGGAGATGAATACTTAAGCTCAGCCATCGACAAAACCCCCGAATTTCTTAAATATCAGCATCACATCGGCCTCGTCAGCAGTGTTGCCTGGGATCATGTGAATGTCTATCCTACCTTGGATGAATACGTCAGGCAATTTGATGCTTTTGCCGATGCCACCCCAAAGGCCGGAACTCTTATTTTCTGTGAAAGCGATCCTGTCGCGGCCATGGTCTGCAAGAAAGAGCGGGATGATGTTCAGCGAATTGAATACAAGGCGCATAAGCACGACATACGAAACAAACAGACCTATCTGATCACCGATGAGGGAGAAGTGCCTGTGCTGATCTTCGGAAAGCATAACATGAAGAACCTGAGCGGCGCCAAGGCAGTATGCCTCAAAATCGGTGTGAGTGAGAAAATGTTCTACCAGGCAATACAAAGCTTTAAGGGAGCCGCTAACCGGCTGGAAGTCCTGGCCGAAGGAAAAAGCACGAGTGTCTTTAAGGATTATGCCAATGCTCCTTATAAGCTAAAGGCAAGCACGAATGCCGTGAAAAAACAGTTTGAAAAAAGAGCGCTGACCGCTGTACTTGAGCTGCATACGTTCAGCAGTGACAATAAGGAATTTTCAGAGCAATACGAAGATACGTTCAAAGGAGCAGATCAACCGGTGATCTATTATAATCCGAATACCTTTAAACGTAAAAACACTGCTCCTATCAGAGAGGAAGAAGTCAAAAAAGCGTTTAATGCTCCCAACCTAAAGATTTTTACAGACCCTTCCGACCTTAAGGAATACCTGAGGGCTATTGAATGGAATAACAGAAATCTGCTTTTGATGAGTTCGGGCGATTTTGATGGACTTGATCTTTCTGATCTGGCCAAACATCTTGTAAAACAATAGTATCTTCCCTGTTATTAAGCAAAAAATGCCTAGATTTGATCTGTTAAAAACCGATCATCATGAGTTCTCAGAATCCCCAGCTAGGATTACCTCTAAATCTTAATGAAATCCCTCTCAATCTTAAAAAGCCTATTGCTTTTTTTGATCTTGAAACTACCGGTACCAATATCACCAGCGACAGGATTGTCGAACTTTCGATCCTGAAAGTACAGCCCGGCGGTCAGCAGGAAATCAAGACGATGAGAATTAATCCGACGGTCCCAATCCCGGTTGAATCCAGTCTGATCCATGGAATTTACGATGAAGACGTAAAAGACATGCCTACTTTTAAATCAGTGGCACGCAAGCTGGGTGAATTCCTCGAAGGCTGCGACCTTGGAGGCTTTAATATTATCCGTTTTGATGTCCCTGTCCTCGTGGAAGAATTTCTGAGAGCGGAGGTTGATTTCGATGTATCGAATCGCCGGCTGATCGATGCCCAGAAAATTTACCATATGATGGAGCCCCGAAACCTGAGTGCTGCCTATAAATTTTATTGTGGCAAAGAGCTGATCGGCGCGCACGGCGCCGAAGCAGATACCCTGGCCACATTCGAAGTGCTGAAGGCACAGGTCAATAAATATCAGAATGTTTCCGTAAAAGATTCCTCTGGCAAAGAATTCCTTCCGATCAAGAATGACATGGAAGCCCTGCATCAGCTTACGCTTTCGCAACAGGCCGATCTTGCCGGCCGCATCTTATTCAATGAAAAAGGCGAAGAAATTTTCAACTTCGGAAAATATAAAGGACAGAAGGTTATTGATATTCTTCAAAAAGACCCTTCTTATTATGACTGGATGATGAAGGGAGACTTCGCCCTCAACACCAAAAAGAAGCTCACCGAAATCAAGCTCAGAGGATTTAATAAAAAATAATAACGGGAATACCAAAACTCAAAAAGCAAATTCCAAATTTCAACCCGGCTGTATTAGCTCTGCTTGTTTGGTATTTGTTCTTTCCATTATTGTATTTGACTTTTGTTATTTGTGATTTACCTCAGTCTGCGTATCCGATTTCTTGGTGATGGCCACAGGGTCCCATTTAACGACGGCCAGCATGACCATGAAGCCAATAACATAAGCCAGCGCTACATGCCATCCGCTTTTCAGCCATTTTCCTACCGACTTTGCTTCAGGATAAATATTTGACAGAGCCACACCAGCCGAAGAGCCGAACCAAAGCATCGACCCTCCAAAACCTACCGCATAAGCCAGAAATGACCAGTCGTATCCGCCTTGGGTAAGAGCAAGTTTGGTAAGAGGAATATTGTCGAATACGGCGGAGATAAATCCGAGTCCGAATGAAGACTGCCATGAAGCGGCAGGCAATTGCTCTACGGGCATCATGGATGCAGCGAGCACCAGGGCCAGAAGAAAAATAGTCCCTGGTATTGATTTAATCGCTGCTTTCCAATCGGTTTTTCTGAAAATTGCTCCGATCAGAATAGCAGCCCAGACACCGATGGCCGGAAAATCAAAGAGCACATTGGTAATGATGGTGCCCGTAAGGATGAAAAGCACAAGAAAGAGACGGCCCAAATCGATTTGAGTATGATTGTCCGGATCTTTAAGAATAGGATTGTATTTATGCTGCTGTAAAGAGGCAATGATGGCAAAAGTCAGGAACGCGGCGATAGCGCCAACATATGAATAAACAACATCACTGGCCTTAACGCCACTGATCCACATCATGGTAGTAGTAGTATCTCCCACCACGCTTCCTGAACCTCCGGCATTGCTGGCAGCTACAATGGCAGCCAGATAACCGATATGAACCTTCCGCTTAAAAACAGAGATCGTAATTGTGGCTCCGATCATGGCAGCAGCGATGTTATCCAGGAAAGAAGATAAAATAAACACAAGCACCAGAAGCATAAAGCCTCCTTTCCAGTCATCGGGTAAATATTTCGGAAGCAGGTGAGGCAACCCTGAATCTTCAAAATGCTGCGCCAGGATCGTAAAACCGATCAGAAGCCCGAACAGGTTTATAAGAACCTCCCATTCATGAACCGTGTGTTCGACAATATGGAAGTCTGTAAATGCAAGTTTGTAAATAAGCAGTACTCCGAGGCCAGTCAGCGCGACGATCATGGGATGCTTATGCACCAGTGCAACGCCCACCAGCATGGCGGCGAAAATGATAAATTCAGGTTTAGCTAATAATTCCATAAAATAAGAAAGGGCAAAAATAAAAAAGCTCCCTGTAAAGAGAGCCTTTTTTACCGTTTATTTTCAGCAGGCTAATTGCTGCTGGTTTTTTTGGAGGCGTTGTAGTAACCCATCGCTTCCGGCATTTCTTTTTCAATATTCTTGATCCGGGTCGCATCTGCCGGGTGATCTGACAGAAATTCAGGAGGCGCTCCTTTCGATGAGGCCGCCATTCTCTGCCAGAACGTAAGAGCGGTTTGCGGATCATATCCGGCCATAGCCATAAAGATCAAACCCATATGGTCAGCTTCAGCCTCCTGGGTCCGGCTGAAAGGCAGGATCACTCCTACCTGAGATCCGGCACCGTAGGCAGCATAGAATAAATTTTGTGTAGTCGAAGGTTTATTGCTCAAGGCTACCTGTAAGGCAACGCCGCCCAGCTGCTGAATTAATCCCTGGCTCATTCGTTCATTCCCGTGTTTCGCGATCGCATGGGCAATTTCGTGTCCAAGCACGGTAGCCAATCCATTTTCATCCTGAGCCACGGGCAAAAGTCCGGTATAAACTACCACCTTGCCACCGGGCATACACCAGGCATTCACCTGAGGATCTTCCACCAGGTTGAATTCCCAGGCATATCCTTCCAGTTCTTTGCTCAGATTATTTTTATTCAGATAATCGGTCACCGCCATCTGAATTTTCAGACCCACCCTTTTTACCATAGCCGTTTTTTCAGCGTCAGTAGAAAGTTTATGCTGTGCCAGAAAGTCTTTGTAACTGGTGGATGACAGAGACAGCACTTCATTATTCGGCACCAGACTTAGTTCGCTTCTGTGCGTTACCGGATTCCGGGCGCACCCTAAAAAAATCATGGTCATGAGACCAACTACAAGAATCTTTTTCATACCCTTTACTTTATACATTCTATCTACCATTCCCAATATTTTAACCCAGGGAAGCGATTTATTGTTTTCTTGCTAAGATGGAACCTTTAAATGTGATATATTTAAAACAAAATCAAACCTATGAAAATTCTTGCCATAGGCAAAAATTATACAGACCACATCAAAGAAATGGGCGGCAGCGTCACCGACGAGCCCGTGATCTTTTCAAAGCCCGATACGGCCTTGCTGAAAAGCGGATCGATCTTCTACCATCCCGCTTTCAGCAATAACGTACATTATGAAACGGAAATTATTCTAAGAATCTGCAAAGAAGGAAAAAACATCGGGGAAAAATTCGCACATAAATATTTTGACGGAATCGGCCTGGGGATCGATTTCACGGCCCGGGATCTGCAGCAGAAAGCAAAAGAAAAGGGTAATCCATGGACTCTGGCCAAAGGCTTCAATGGCTCGGCGCCGGTATCCGATTTTTTACCCCTCAGCGATTTTAAAGACCTGCATAACATTCAATTCAGTCTGCAGGTTAATGGAATCATAAAGCAGCAGGGAAATTCAGGTATGATGATCTACAGC
>JBJMLY010000255.1:0-1936 GCA_045805025.1 Cytophagaceae bacterium
GGCATAATTCTGCAGTTTCTTCGCATAAAGCTCAAAAAGTAATTTTATACCTTCTTCCCTGTCCTGCCGGAGCAATTGATATGTTTCTGGTACTGATCTCACAAAAATGCGTCTGAAAATATATAACGGAATGAGGTAACAAGGTAAACAATTAGCGGTCTTATTTAATACACCGGAGGCGCAGAGACCCGGAGAATATGCATGCAGTAATGAACTTTTATCTTATGTAGATTATTAAATCAGAATTTGTCCATTAAAGCATAGAGAATATATAATATCATAGAAACTATATAATATAATATGCGAAGTCCGAAATGTATCTACACCCTATCTGGACTACACCTGTAAGGATTATACAGATGGAAAAGATCTAATACTGGAGAAAGCTCTGGAATTATGTAAATAATTTTTAAAAAACCGAGTCATCTATACCTGACCTACCGCTGGGCCTCCGCGCCTCCGGTGTAAATAACCTACCTCTTGTATAAAAAATTGAGCGAAGCGAAAAATAAAAAAAGCCTCCATTTCTGAAGACTTTTCGGGTGGATGATGGGGCTCGAACCCACGACCCTCGGTACCACAAACCGATGCTCTAACCAACTGAGCTACAACCACCATTTTGGGGAGACAAAGATAATACTTAAATCTAATTTCAAAAAAGATTTTTATCGCATTCTTTTACTAATCCGGAACCTCCTGAAATCCTTATCTTTGACTCTCTTATGCTAAAACCGGCGCTAAAAAAAATCCTGCTGAACCTTTCTCCCGCAGCCTATAAAGCATGGGTATTCCGGGCTCTGGCCTCCTTCTCCTGGAAAACAATTGGACAACATCATCTTGATCCCGAACTGCTGCTGCTGGAGGATCTTCTTAAAGATAAAAACGCCGTATTTCTTGACATAGGAGCCAATAAAGGCGAATTCTGCTTTATTGCGGAAAAACTTATTGCAGGAAGAAATATTTACGCTTTTGAGCCCAATCCGCAGCTCAACAGGATCCTGAGCGCCATTTTCCCAGCGGTCCATGTCAGTCCTTTCGCTATCTCTGATCAAACAGGGAGTTCAATTCTTAAAGTACCCGTGATCGGAAAGAATACCGATGACAGCCTTGGAACCCTGGAAATATCCCATAAAGAAGAGAAAGAAACTGCACAACAAACTTTTCATGTGCAAACCATTACACTGGATGATTTTGTCCATGAACAGAAAATTGACCGCATCGACCTGATCAAGATCGATGTAGAGGGTCACGAAATGGCCGTGATGAAAGGAGCCGGAAAGACGATCAATGCCTTTCGTCCGCACCTTATGGTTGAGATCGAAGAGCGCCATCACCGCGATCAGAGTATCGCCACATTGCTTAAACCTTATTTCGACATGGGCTACAATGCCTGTTACTTCAGCTTTTCACAGCTTCGCCTGGTGGAAATAAGTAATCCCGGACAAGTGGTGCAAAACTTATCCGATCACGGCTCCCGGGCTTATGTGAATAATTTTATTTTTATACACAATAAAGCCCGCTTTTCTTCATTTATACACGAAGTAAACGAAAAGGCGGGAAGAGCCCGGCATGACTAAGAACACAAAAAGCGCTGCAGTATTTTTATCGGCCGGACTCGGAGACGCACTTCTGCTTGTTCCTTTAATTAAACAATTAAAAAAGGACGGTTATCATCTCACTGCAATTATCACTACCGCCGTTGATTGTGAAGCTTTATTTGAGCATAGCGGTCTTTTCGAAAAGCAGGTGATCCTCCGCAGCAAAACATTTCAATCATTCTACGCGATCAAAAATCCTAAGGCATTTGATCTTTCCATCGTAAACTATTTCGCGGCATCAGATGCAAATCTAATCCTTGCAAATGCCATCAGTAAAAAGGTGCTGTGCAATAATTCTGTGAACCGGCGCAGCATTCTGAATAAAAGAATAACATTTA
>JBJMLY010000256.1:0-2258 GCA_045805025.1 Cytophagaceae bacterium
AAGATGAGTCCTTTCAAAGGCTCTGCAGAATTTAACGATGCCAGCCTTGAGCAGAACAAGCCTGAAGAAAATGCAAAACTTAAATCCGGTGATGTGCAATTTTCCTATGTGCTGAAGAATTACACACTGGGTGTCCCTACTCCTGATGCAGGTTCAAAGCATTGCAACAATTCACCTAAGGGTCAGCACATACACCTGATTCTGAATAATGAGCCTTATATAGCTCATTATGAAACGGACTTTACAGAAAAGCTGAAAGATGGGCATTATGTCGCTCTTTCATTTCTTTCCAGATCTTATCATGAAAGCCTTAAGCAATTTGAGGCTTTTGACCTCCGTCAGTTTACTGTAGGAAATGTACCTGCTAAAAAAGTCGATCTCACAAAACCTCATATGTTCTATAGCCGGCCGAAAGGCGAATACACAGGAGAAGACACAAAAAAAATCCTCCTTGATTTTTATCTGGTCAATACTTCTCTGGCCCCCGATGGAAATAAAGTGAAAGCTACGGTTAACGGCAATGAATTTATGATCGATAAGTGGCAGCCTTTCATTCTGGAAGGATTGCCAATGGGAGAGAATACCGTTAAACTGGAATTGATCGACAAGGATGGAAAATTCGTGGAAGGTCCTTTTAACAAAGTAGAGCGAAAATTCACGTTGAAATAAATTTATCAGGTAATAGAATAAAAAAGGCAGGCGATAGCTCTGCCTTTTTTATTTCTATCTTAGCGTAAAAATTTAATACATGCTTAAATTACTTACTGCCGCCGGATCAGGAAAAGTATACACCCGGCTGTTTCTGATAAATTTTTTCTGTTGGGTGTGCTATGTGCTTTTCTTCTCTCCTTATACAGCATTATATGGAGATGCGTCTAACTATTTTAATACGCTGGGAAAATCCTTTGAAACAAATGGAAATTTCAGCCTGCTGCATTTTAAGGACAGCATCCGGGGTGTAATTTTTCCTCTGTTTAATTATCTGCTGATTAAACTTTCGGAATTTGCAGGAATAAGTCCTCTGAAGATCTGGAAGATTGTATCTGCTGGTTATTTCGCCATGCTCAGTAATGTGCTAATGCCGGTTTTTGCGGAAAGATTCTTTAAGATCCGTCCAAAGGTATGGCAGGTATTACTGCTGGATACATTTCTTTTTTTATTCTGGCGCGGATACGTGGATTTCCCTCTTACCGATTTCCTCTCTCTGATTTTCATACTGGCCGCTATTTACTTTAAGGAATCAGACAATAGAGTGTCCTGGTTTTTATCCGGCCTCATGCTGACCTTTGCTATTAATCTGAGGCCGATATACACGATCGCTATTCTTCCCTTTGGTTTCTGGCTTCTGTATTATCTCTGGCAGAAGAGAAATTTTGCCAGGCAGGGAATCCTATCAGTCTGCTTCCTGCTCGCCGGATTTTTTCTGGGTTCCTTCCCGCAGGTATATATTAACTATCATCAGTATGGCCGTATTACTCCTTTTGTACAGACTACTATAGGATCACAGCAGGGAAGTCTTTACCTGATGCAGCTTAAGTGGGGAATGAGCGTTCAGAAATACGAAACGAATGTAGGGCATGATTATCCTGCAATGCCGGTAATCTATTGGGACACCGAAGGAAATTCTCTTTACAAACAGGAGCAGGGAGATTCTGTACAGAATTATACAGACTACCTGAGACTGCTTGTTCGCCATCCTCTGGTTTTTTCATCCATTTACTGCAGGCATATTTTCAATGGAATGGATATTGTATATCCTACTCCCTATATCCCGAACATGAAAGCACGTTCGTGGCTTCTCCGACTCTTTAACTATTCGCTTATCTTTTTATTTTTAATGGCAGTAATCCTGGCTTATTTAAAAAGACGACTATCGATACCTCAATGGCTGATCATTAGTATGCTGACTGCGCCCTGCCTGTTTACTATACCTACAGCTATGGAAGTGAGATTCCTGCTTCCCTTTCATTTGATGGTTTATAGCGTATTTTTGTTTTTTTCTGATTACGAAATTGTTTTTTCAGGGTTAAGAAAAAGAAGTATCTATATTCTTGTAACGCTTTATATGGCTTTTATATTAGCATGTTTTGCATGCTCCTCAGCAACGCTTGCTCATATTGAATATCCTTTAGTCTGATTTATTGTATAAATTTTTGATACTATGCTTAACTAGCTTATTTTTCCATACAGAACAATGCGGCATTCTAATTGTTCCGGAAATGACTTAGCGCATTCAAATCATGTTCAGAGATGTTTTA
>JBJMLY010000257.1:0-2209 GCA_045805025.1 Cytophagaceae bacterium
AGTGTACCTTCAGAAATATGTAATGGAAAGAAAAAATGCAGGAGCAGGAATTATATTTTCCTGGTTTCTAACGAACCGCACTCAATTTCTTTTTCATCCCTTTTTTGAATATATGGAGTTTAAAAATCGGGTGAGGCAGGTCGATACGAGAACCATCTCCTTTAATCAGGTTAATCCTGATAAAATAATCCTGAATAAAATATTTTCCTTTAATTGCTGTATGGGCTTCCGTTTCAACCTTTTCAAAGTAAAAGGCCTTCCCGTTCATTCTCCCCGGTTTTCAGGCTGAGTAAAAAATCATCAACTGAAAGAAACAATAAATTAAATATTTGCAGTATTTTTAGTCCTGAATTGACCCTAAACACTTTTAATTTCAGACTATGAAAAACATTTTTAAATCATCAGGAATCCTTCTGCTAAGCATGGTTTTTTTTGCTTCCTGCTCAAAGAACAGCCTGACTGTTTCTTCTGCTCAGCAGGAGAGGATGGCCAGACTCTCAGCCGAACTTGAGCAGACGAATACATCCGCTCATATCAGTAATGCTACTCCGGTTGAACAAGCCAGAGAAGAGGGGAAGAAGAACAATTCCTTGCGTGAATCGGAGCACCGGAGTAAAACCGGCGTAAAAAAGATGAATCCGGTTAAAACATTCAAGGCGATAAAGCAAGTCAGAAAATTTATCAAAGAACATCCAGAAGTCGTTAAAAAAGCCGATTCTGCAGAAAAATCAGGTCTTTCTGACAGAATGCGCCTCGGACTTCTTCTTGCTGCCATCGGTCTGATCATTATGCTGATCTTGGGTATCCTTGGTCCTTTCTACTGGATCGGTGCCATTTTCCTTGTAATCGGTCTGGTACTGATTATTATGGAATTGCTTGAAATGTAAATCATTTCAATTTAAAAAATAAAGGCCCTGCTTATCAATGGTTTGATGTTATCCGGAAAGTATATTTCCGGATAACATTCTATTTTCTTTCAGGTTATACCCTTAACATTAATAAATTATTATGAATACCCGTGTATTTTTTTATTTGATTTTTCTGCTCTCTACTGCTGTCGCCTGCAAAGAATCGGGCAGCAATGAGCAGCCGGCGGGTGATTCCATGCCTGCCGATACTTCAGCTTCAAAAGATCTTTACAGCGCTAAATTCAGAAATCTTATAAAAAATGAAGACGGATTTTTCAGAGGAGTAAGTTTTGGAATGAGCAGGGAAGAGGTAATCAGCTTAGAAGATTCACTTCGTACCACTACGGATGATGAAGGAGATACACTTGATTACCTGATCAGCTATAATTTTCCTGAAACAGCGGAAGTAATTTATTCTTTCGGCAAAGGAAAGAAAGTCAACAGGATACAGGTTGATATCTATCCTAAAGGGCTTGATTCGCAAAAGGAAATATATACAGATTTCAAAAATTATTTCAGCGCTAAATACGGTAAGCCTTCCAGTGAAACTGAAAATGATATAATCTGGAAATCAACACTTAATAATCTTCAGGTGAGCTTAAGAAAACAGGGAAATCAGAAGGTTCATGACCTACAGATTGACTTTGTAGAGCTTAATTCCGGCGTAAAATCAGCTTCCTGACGTCATTTGTCTGACAATATGGCACAAAAATGCCTCCGAAACGTATTGGCATATGCATTGTTATAGAAGTGCTGTAATTAATAAATTTAAAGATATTTAATATGGGAAAAATTATTGGTATAGACTTAGGAACCACAAACTCGTGCGTTGCCGTGATGGAAGGTAATGAGCCTGTGGTAATCCCCAACAGCGAAGGCAGGAGAACAACGCCTTCTATCGTGGCGTTTCTTGAAAACGGAGAAAGAAAAGTAGGGGATCCTGCAAAACGTCAGGCTATAACCAATCCAAAAAATACAATCTCGTCAATTAAGAGATTCATGGGAAAGAAATATTCCGAGACTCTCACCAAAGAACATATTTCTTATGCTATTGAAAAAGGAAATAACGATACTGTACGGGTAAGGATTGGAGACAGAACCTACACGCCGCAGGAAATCTCAGCGATGATACTTCAGAAGATGAAGTCTACAGCCGAAGATTATCTGGGCACAGAAGTGAAAGAAGCGGTGATTACCGTACCGGCTTATTTTAACGATGCAGAAAGACAAGCCACCAAAGAGGCAGGTCAGATTGCAGGTCTGGAGGTAAAGCGTATTATTAACGAGCCTACCGCTGCTGC
>JBJMLY010000258.1:0-1846 GCA_045805025.1 Cytophagaceae bacterium
ATAATTACCCTGGTACTTAACGCTGTCTGCCTGGTAATCCTGGTTGCAGCTGGTAATGTTAACGAGGATGTTGTTAACATGATCTAACCTTATTCCTCCGCCAAGGCTAAAGCATGTTGAAGTATTATGGTCCGCCTTTTTTGCCCATTTTAAATTACCGGAAAGATTGTATGCGCAAATAAAGAAAGTGTTGGGGGATAATGAAGAAAGCTGTGTCGAGTCTCCAAGGATGGCCATTTCTCCAAATCGTCCTGAGATATACAGATTGTTTACGAAATCGGATGTGATGGAAGTCAAATCAAAATACCCTTTACCGATCGCCTGCTTCGTCCAGGCAATTACTCCGGATGAATTTACTTTACAGATAAAAGCGCTCGTGAAGCCCTGCACAGGTACAAAAATTTCATTTCCAAATGTTGCCGTATCCCAGATGTTACCGACCAGGTACAAGTCTCCTGTTTTGTCAAGTATAAAACTGTTCATCCAGGCATTATTCACTTTCAGTTGCCACAAAGTGTTCCCGGTTGAATTTTTCTTTAGAATAGTAAAGTTGATAGAGTCAGGAGTATGCTGATCGTTATGGATCCAATATTTGTTCCCTGCGGCATCTTCCTTAACTTTTGAAAAATCGTCCCATACACTGAGCTCTCTCGCCCACTCCCAATTCTGGCTCATCGCATGGAGCGAGAGTAACAGGAAGGAAATTAACCGGAAAATCTTTTTCATTTCATTGGATTTAAATTCATATTCTATAATCGGGTGATCATTTTAGAACCGGACCTGCAGCAAAAGACCTCACTGTATAAAAAGTGCTGGAATTATTTGTTTTTACTTCTTTCATAGACCTTGAACCTGAGGGAACTTTTCTTGTGCAGGTATTTTTACCAAAGAACTTAACAACAATCGCAAGTAAGAGGAGGATCAGAAATAACTTTTTCATAAGCTTCATTTTTCATCATTCAAATCATTCACTAAATCAAAATTAAGGTCGTGACGATCCTGTTTGTCTTCAAATTCGTTGTCAAAGAGCTTTACGTCGTCTAAAACAGAAGAAGGCGGTTTGAACTTTTTGGCTTTTTAAAAAAAACGATCTAATTTTAAAAAACTCCTTACAGAATTCGTCCTTCTTATATATGCTTGCTATATTTGTAATTCAAACCCCGACCATGAAGAACCTTCTAATTTTACTGTGCTTTGGATTCAGCCCCGTTTTCGCGCAGAATGAAAAACACCTGAAGAATCTCAGGCAGTTGACCTGGGGTGGAGATAATGCGGAAGCTTATTTCAGCTTTAACGGGAAGAACCTTTCATTTCAAAGTAATAATAAAGCCTGGGGACTTGAATGCGATCAGATCTTCAATATGAGCATTGCCTCTGCGCTAAAAGACACAACCTATAAGCCGCCAATGGTGAGTACCGGGAAAGGAAGAACAACCTGCTCTTTTTTTCTGAAGGATGGAAAGCATATACTTTATGCGTCTACGCATAAGGGCGGTGAAAAATGTCCGGAAACAATAGAAATAAAAGGGAAATACCTTTGGGCGGTTTATGGAACATACGATATTTTCGTAGCCGATCTTAAAGGAAACATCACCAGGCAGCTTACAGATACCAAGGGTTACGACGCAGAGGCAACTGTTTCTCCAAAAGGGGACAAGATCGTTTTTACTTCCGACCGGAGCGGCGACCTGGAATTGTGGACCATGAATATTGACGGCACTGAACAAAAACAGATCACAAACGGATTAGGTTACGACGGAGGAGCATTCTTTTCCCCTGATGGGAAGAAGCTGGTCTTTCGTGCCTCACGCCCCACAACAGAAGAGGAAGTAAAGGAGTACAAAGA
>JBJMLY010000259.1:0-3735 GCA_045805025.1 Cytophagaceae bacterium
ATCGCTTCCTCTTCACCCTCCTCTTGCTCGATAATAATCTCAGCCTTCAGTGGTTTTCCGGTTTCCTTATCCACAACCTTTCCCTTCACCACCACCAACGGATGTGGCTTGGCCCATTCCGGCAACTTCACTTTAAAAATATCTTCTTCTCCGAAACCGCTTTGCGTGGAAACATAATAAGCATAATCACCCGAAGCAGGGATAGAAAAGTAAGCATCCCAGCCGGATGTATTGACAGGAGTACCCAGGTTACGAGCTGGCGACCAGTCGGTCCAGCTGCTGTCGTGACGGTGGCTTACATAAATATCCATTTCACCCAGACCTCCCCAGCTGTCGGACGAAAAATACAAGGTGCGGTTATCCGCGGAAAGAAAAGGGCTGATCTCTCTGCCAAATGAATTAATGGCCGGACCAAGATTCCGGGGGACCGACCAGTGGTTCGGTCCGAGCAGGAAGCTTACAAAGATATCTTCCTTTCTTTTCTGCTGCCTGGTCACCGAGCTGATCAGGTATCTGCCATCGTTGGATAAATAAAAATTACAGAAATTACTGCTGTCGTAAAAGTTATCGATTTTCTGCTCGACCATATTACCCCATGAGTTTCCGTTCTTCCTTGAAATATATAAGCGGGGAAATTTGTATAGCAGAATGCTATTGCCATCGGGCGCAATAGAGCACAAGGCGTTGAACTCGGAACTGTTCATTTCTTCCTTCATCTTTCTGGCAGGCTTCCAGCTTCCGCTGGTATCAAGCTGTGATGAATAGATGGTTTGATATTCCACCATCACCATATGATAGGATTTACGGCTGGTCTTTTCAATTTCCTTCTGATAATGATCACGCGAGAAGTAAAGCGTCTGTCCATCGGGCGAGATCATCGGCGCCAGCTCCGGATGCCGGGAGTTGACGTTCTTGCCGAGATTCACTGGCAAAGAATCAGCCGTCATATCCTGGGCCAAGGCAGGACATGAATACAGGAAAATTAAAGCCGCAAAAATTAAATACTTATTCATCAGTATCTGAAACACCCCAATTTAACAATTTATCACCTTAGCCCATTCATATCAATATTTTATACTATTTTTGACTACTATACTTCAAGCCCATGTCAGTACACAGCGATATCAAACGAGTGACCACACACCAGCTTCAGGAAATGAAGAACCGGGGAGAAAAAATCAGCATGCTTACCGCATACGATTTTTCGATGGCCAGAATTATAGACGGAGCAGGAATTGATGTCATCCTCGTAGGCGACTCCGCCTCGAATGTAATTGCTGGTCATGAGACCACCTTGCCCATTACGCTGGACCAGATGATCTACCATGCCTCTTCCGTGATCCGTGCAGTGAACAGGGCACTCGTTGTCGTAGATCTTCCTTTCGGATCTTACCAGGGAAATTCATCCGAAGCGCTACGTTCCGCCATCCGCATCATGAAAGAATCAGGCGCCCATGCCATTAAAATGGAAGGAGGCGTCGAGATCAAAGAATCAATACTCAGAATTTTGAGCGCCGGCGTACCCGTTATGGGGCACCTCGGACTTACCCCTCAATCCATTTATAAATTCGGGACCTATGTAGTAAGAGCCCGTGAAGAAGCCGAAGCTAAAAAGCTGATGAGCGATGCCAAGGTGCTGCAGGATTGCGGATGCTTCGGACTGGTGCTCGAAAAAATTCCCGCGAAGCTGGCACAGAAGGTTACTAAATCGATCGGAATACCGGTTATTGGAATCGGCGCCGGCCCGCATGTCGACGGGCAGGTATTGGTCACTCACGATATGCTTGGGATTACCAAAGAATTCCAGCCGCGCTTTCTACGCAGATACGCCAATCTCTATGATACGATTGATAAAGCGGTAAAAGGCTATATCAAAGATGTCAAGAAAAAAGATTTTCCCAATAAGGAAGAATTGTATTAACAAGCTAGCGCACAATCCGGCACTTTAACACCTGAACACTTGAACACTTTTAACCATTCCAGGTACTTTAGCGTCGAATACGAAGACAACCACCTGATCGTGGTCAATAAGAAGAGCGGTGTATTAGTGCAGGGAGATAAAACAGGAGACATTCCCCTGGCCGATCATGTCAAAGCATACCTTAAAGAAAAATACAACAAACCCGGAAATGTTTTTGCAGGCGTAGTGCACCGGATTGACAGACCGGTAACCGGACTGGTATTGCTGGCCAGAACCTCCAAAGCTTTGGAGCGGATGAATGAACAGTTCAAAAGCAGAACGATTTCAAAGACCTATTGGGCCGTTGTCAAAAAGAGGCCTGCGGAAATGGAAGGCAGGCTTGTCCACTGGCTGGTAAAGGATGAACGAAAAAATACCAGTACAGCCCACTCAAAAGAAGTAGCGGGAAGTCTGAAGGCCGAATTATCCTATAAAGTCTTGGGCCATCTCCAGGATCATTACCTGCTCGAGGTGAAACCTATTACGGGCAGGCCTCACCAGATACGCGTTCAGCTGGCACAGCTCGGCTGCCCGATCAGAGGGGATGTAAAATATGGATTTCCCAAACCCAACGAAGACGGCAGCATCAATCTGCATGCCCGGAAGCTTGAGTTCCTGCATCCTGTTAAAAAGGAACCTGTAACAGTTATAGGGAATTTACCGGAAGATCATTTCTGGCAACAGTTTCTTACCTTCGGAAAGAAAGATTCCGAGTAATATTTTCTGCTAAACTTTATCTTCAATACCCTGCCATTCTCCGAAAAAATGGATTAATTTTACCTGTCTCATGAGAAACTTTTTAGAAAAATTAAAACAGCGCTGGGGAATAAAGAGCTATTGGCAAATGGCAGTGATCTTTATTGTATTTGGGGTTACAGGCTCTTCTTCAGTTTCTGTAGGCAGAACAATTCTTGAGCTTGTAGGAATAGATAATAGTACGCCTGGCTGGATCTACTGGCCCTTAAGGATTTTATTGGTTTTCCCTGCCTATCAGGTGCTGCTGGTATTCTTTGGCTGGCTGTTCGGACAGTTTGATTTTTTCTGGGCCTTTGAAAAGAAGATGCTCTCCAGATTTATGCCTAAGAATAAAAAGAAAGAGGTTTTAACCGAAAACGATTAAAACCTCTCACAGAGTATTCAACGATTATTTTACTGATTGATCACTGACTCGGCCAGCACGATCACTTTATTGTGGAGCACTTCTACCAGTCCGCCGTCAATCATAATCTTTTTATCAGCCGCTCCGCCTCCACTTCTGATTACGATATTTCCTTTATCAAGCGTACTGATCATCGGTGCGTGATCTTTTTCCACTTCAAAGGCTCCGCCGCTTCCGGGAAAATTTGCCGCCAGCACCTCGCCTGTAAAAACCTTCTGATCCGGAGTGATTATTTCTAAATGCACAATCTTTAATTTTAAATTTTGAATTATAAATTTTAAATGATGTTAAATGCTGAATTCATTTAAAATTCAACATTTAACAATTAAAATTATTTCGCTTCTGCCATTAATTTCTGACCCTTCTCTACTGCCTGCTCGATGGTTCCCACCAGGTTGAAGGCTGCTTCAGGAAGATGATCGTAAGCTCCATCCATGATGGCGTTGAATCCCTTGATCGTGTCCTTAATATTTACAAGCACACCTTTTAATCCGGTGAACTGCTCCGCCACGTGGAAAGGCTGAGAAAGGAATCTTTGTACACGTCTTGCTCTGGATACAACCAGCTTATCTTCGTCAGAAAGCTCATCCATACCAAGGATGGCGATGATGTCCTG
>JBJMLY010000260.1:0-2248 GCA_045805025.1 Cytophagaceae bacterium
AAAAATAGTCGACGAATTGAAAAATGCTGAAATTGTTTTTTTTATTAAAAAAATGAGCCTTTTTACAATGAAATTCGTATACCCAGCCAGTAATTTTTAATATGATATAATATGGAAAATGAAGCTCATATCGAGAAGTCTAAAATAGGAATTTTATATGTTGATGATGAACAAAGCAACCTGACTTCTTTTAAGGCGACATTCCGCCGGTATTACAATATCTACATAGCGGCTTCTGCGGAAGAAGGAAAGAAAATACTTGAAGAGAATGACAAAGATATAGAGATTATTATTACAGATCAGAGAATGCCGGGAACCACAGGCGTTGAATTTCTAAGCTCTATCGTCGAGAAATATTCCGAGCCTATTAGAATATTACTAACAGGTTATTCTGATATACAAGCAGTGATTGATGCTGTAAATAAAGGTAATATCTATCAGTATGTAAGCAAGCCTTGGGAAGAACAACAGCTGAAAGTAATTATCGAAAAGGCCTATGAAGTGTATCGACTACGTGCGGAAAATAAGCAGCTTGTCAAAAGTTTATTAAGAGCCAATGAACAGCTTGAATTTTTGTTAAGACAAAAGTTATTATCATAAAAAAGCCCTCGTTCGGAGGGCTTTTTGTTTCTTATTGACAGAATTCTTCAAAAACCATTTTCAGATGTTCCGCAATCATAGCGGCAGATCTGCCCTCAATGTGATGCCTCTCCACAAAATGTACCAGCTCACCATCTTTAAATAAAGCGATAGAAGGAGAGGAAGGGGGGTAAGGAAGCGTATATTCTCTGGCTTTCTGCACCGCATCTTTATCAACTCCTGCAAATACGGTTGCCAATACTTTGGGCTTATGGCTGCTTTTATCAATAGCCATCTTTACTCCGGGACGTGCAGCTCCCGCAGCGCATCCGCAAACGGAATTTACGACCAGAAGAATGGTGTCTTTGTTTTCTTTAAGAAGTTTATCAACTTCTTCCGGTGTTTTAAGCTCTGTAAATCCCGCCGAGGTAAGGTCCTGGCGCATGGGAGCAACGAGTTGTTCTGGATACATATTATTAAGTTTTAAGTTTTGAGTTATAAAAAGCCTAATTCCAGCTTAGCGGCCTCAGACATCATATCCTGGCTATAAGGCGGATCAAAAGTCAGTTCTACATGTACATCGCTGATACCTTCGATCTCCCGGATCTTTGTTTCCACACTGCCGGGAATTTCGCCTGCGGAAGGGCAGGAGGGTGATGTCAATGTCATAAGCACATGAACATTATTGACAGGATAAATCTGAATATCGTAAATAAGTCCGAGGTCAAAAATGTTCACAGGTATTTCAGGATCATAGACCTGCTTGATCGCCTCTATGATCTTATTTTTTAACTCTTCATTATTTGTGACCTGTTCACTCATCCTGTTGGTTAGTTATTGGTAACCATTAACTGATTTTATTTTCTAATTTACTCTTATAAGCCAGCGCATGCAACTTCATCTGCTTCACCATTGACGCCAGTCCGTTTGAACGGGTAGGGGACAAGTGCTGCGTCATTCCTATCCGCTCAATAAAGTTCAGCTCTGTATTCACTATTTCTTCAGGCTTATGGCCTGATAATACCCTTACCATTAAGCTGGCCAGCCCTTTTACTATCGTCGCATCACTATCTGCCTCAAAGATCACATGTCCGTCTTTCAGGTAAGAATTAAGCCAGACCTGCGATTGGCAGCCTTTTATTTTATTCTCATCTGTTTTGTACTTTTCATCCAGCGGAGTCAGCATTTTACCAAGATCGATAAGGTAGGAATATTTCTCATCCCACTCGTCGAAGAAGGCAAATTCTTCCACAATAGCTTCTTCGGTTTCTCTGATTGACTTTGTTTCCATAAGTGAAGCTGTCCGCTTATTTGAACATTTTAATGGCCTTTTTAATTCCGGCTTCAAGTCTGTCTATTTCTTCCAGGGTATTGTATAAGGCAAAAGAAGCCCGGGAAGTGCCGGTAATTTTAAATGCTCCCATCAGCGGTTGTGTGCAATGATGACCCGTGCGGACCGCAATTCCTTCCTGATCCAGTATAATTCCGATATCCTGATGGTGTATTCCTTCCATGACAAAAGAAACGATGCTTACCTTTTCTTTTGCTGTACCGATAATCCTGAGTTTTTCAATGCCTAAAAGCTTTTGGGTGGCATAGTTCAGAAGCTTATTTTCATGAGCTCTGATGTTGGTTTTCCCCAGGACGTTTATGTATTCTATGGCGGTTC
>JBJMLY010000261.1:0-10838 GCA_045805025.1 Cytophagaceae bacterium
CGTTATCGAGCCGCAGGATTACATCACCGTCCAGGATTTTGTCATAAAAAGTGTCCAGCTTGTCCATCTTCTTCTGGATGAACTCTAAAAGTTTCTTGTCTGCATCAAAGTGGACGGATTGCATTTGAAGTTTCATAGTCGTATATAGTTAAATTTATAAGTTATTCCTGAGTTCCTGATTTAGGATGCGCTTTCTCAAAGACGGCTTTTAATTTTTCGATCGAATTATGTGTATAGACCTGGGTTGCTGCGAGGCTTGAATGCCCCATCAGATCTTTGATGGCATTCAGATCGGCTCCCTTGTTCAGAAGGTGGGTGGCAAATGTATGCCTCAGCACGTGAGGGCTTTTTTTGTCCACCGCCGTATCTTTCAGATACTGCTTTATTTTCCTCTGCACAAACATGGGGTACAGCTTTTTTCCCTGATCCGTTACAATAAAATGATCTTCCATCTCTTTTCCAAAATCCTCTCTCTTCTTCTTATATAAATGAATAAGATCGGATAATGTTTGATTTATAGGAATGATCCTCTCTTTATTGCCTTTTCCAAGAACTTTGAGTAGGGACTGACGAAGGTTGAGGTCTTTATCTTTAATTCCTATAAGCTCAGAAAGACGAATACCTGTTCCGTAAAGCAGTTCAATGAGAAGACGGTCGCGCAGACCCTGAAAATCGTCTGAAAAGGATTTTTCCTCCAGCAGTACATTCATATCGTTTACGTCAATAAATACCGGAAGGGCTTTTTTGATTTTAGGGGCCACAAGTTTCAGCGTGGGATCCTTGCTAACAATTCCGGTGCGAAGCAGGTATTTGTAATAGGATCTGAGAGATGCGATTTTCCGGTTTACCGATTTTGGTGAGAGATTCTGTTCCATCAGGGATAAAATCCAGGAACGGATAATGCCATAGTTGGCCTCTTCGGGTTTATTTAACTGATAGGTGGTATGGAGATAATCCGAGAATTGAGTAAGATCATTCTCATAAGAGGTAAGTGTGTACCTGCTGTACCTCTTCTCAAATCGGATATATTTCAGGAAAGAATCAATCATTTAGTATTACCTCCCGGTAATACTAAATGTAAAGAATTTATAGAAGGAAGAAAAGAGATTAGTAGTTTTCCTTAGCGAACATTGATTGCTTGTATGCCGCCTTGATTTTTTCACTTCTTCTGGTGATAGAATGTTTCTCGAAATAGCTTCTTGCTCTGAGTTCTTTCAGAACACCAGTTCTTTCGAATTTCTTCTTAAATCTCTTAAGAGCCTTGTCAATAGACTCGTTTTCTTTGATGTTGATAATGATCATACTTCTTTACAAATTATTATACAAAGGGTTGCAAATATAATGTGAATTCCCGTTAAAATCAATAGTCTTTCCTTTTATTTTAAAAGGGTTTTGGCAATCACTATTTTCTGAATTTCAGAAGTTCCCTCGCCTATAGTGCATAATTTCGCATCCCTGTAGAATTTTTCTACCGGAAAATCTTTGGTATATCCATAGCCGCCAAAGATCTGCACGGCATCGTTTGCTACTTTTACAGCCACTTCGGAGGCATAATATTTAGCCATAGCGGCTTCTTTGGTCATTGGAAGCCCCTTGTTTTTCATGTCAGCGGCTCTGAAAGTCAGTAATTTAGCAGCTTCGATCTCTGTAGCCATGTCGGCGAGTTTAAAGCTTATGCCCTGAAAACTCGAAATCGGTTTATTAAACTGCTCTCTTTCCTGGGAATAGGCTAAAGCAGCCAGGAAAGCTCCTTCTGCAATACCCAGGCTTAAAGCAGCAATAGAAATTCTTCCTCCGTCCAGCACCTGCATCGCCTGGATAAAACCGTCCCCTTCTTTTCCCAGCACCTGGTCTTTATGAACCTTGCAGTCTGTAAAAATCAGTTCTGTGGTTTCTGAAGCCCTCATACCCAGCTTATTTTCTTTTCTTCCTGCTTCAAATCCTTTGGTTCCACGTTCAATTACAAAAGCGGTCATGCCATGTTTGTCCCCGGTTTGACCGGTCCTGGCAATGACTACAGCTATATTCCCGGATTTGCCATGGGTAATGAAATTTTTGGATCCGTTAAGTACATAATGGTCGCCATCTTTTACCGCCACTGTTTTCATGTTGGCAGCATCGGAGCCCGTATTTGCTTCTGTAAGTCCCCATGCACCGATCCATTCTGCCGAAGCTAATTTAGGCAGCCATTTTTTCTTCTGTTCTTCGTTGCCGAATTTGAGAATATGGCCCGTGCACAGCGAGTTGTGGGCTGCTACGGATAAGCCAATGGAGCCGCAGATTTTTGAAATCTCCATGATGGTTGTGACATATTCCAGGTATCCGAAACCCGAACCGCCATATTCCTCTGGTACAAGGACACCCATAAGACCGAGCTTACCGAGCTCTTTGAATAAGGGCACAGGAAATTCCTGTATCTCATCCCATTTCATGACATTGGGCTTTATATGTTTAGCTCCGAAATCCCGAATCATCTGGGAGATCATTTTTTGGTTTTCGTTTGGTTCAAGTTCCATGAAGTCAGTAATCAAAAAATTATTTTTAGTAAACGCCGGGTAATTGCAAAGGTTTGTAAAAGTAAGTAAATATGTCCATAGGCAGGCTTCCTGCCAATTTAATAATACCAGGGTTCTGGCAGTAAAAAGATTAGCAATTATAATTCTAAAATCATATTTTTGAATTTATCAATCTATAAAATATTCTAAAGATATGAAAATTGCTGTTGTTGGAACAGGATATGTGGGTTTAGTGACGGGAACGTGTTTTGCAGAAACAGGGAATTTTGTGACATGTGTCGATATTGATGAAAAGAAAGTAAAGCGGATGAAAAAAGGGGAAATCCCCATTTATGAACCTGGTCTTGAGATACTTTTTGAGCGGAATATTTCTGAAGGAAGACTTCATTTTACGACAAAGCTTAAAGAAGGCATCGAAGGGGCGCAGATTATTTTTCTCGCTCTTCCTACACCTCCCGGAGAAGACGGCTCGGCCGACTTAAGCTACATTCTGGGCGTGGCAAGTGACCTGGGTCCTTTGCTAAATGATTATTGCGTAATCGTGGATAAAAGCACGGTGCCTGTAGGGACGGCTGAAAAGGTGAGAAGTAAGATAGCTTCCGGGGCAAAAGTAGAATTTGATGTTGTATCGAACCCCGAATTTCTGAGAGAAGGCGTCGCCATTGATGATTTTATGAAACCCGACCGCGTGATAATCGGGACCAGTTCTCCCAAAGCCAAAGTCATGATGGAGAAACTTTACGCTCCTCTGGTGCGTCAGGGGAATCCGATTATATTTATGGATGAGCGTTCTGCAGAACTTACCAAATATGCAGCAAATTCTTTTCTGGCAATGAAAATTTCTTTCATGAATGAAGTGGCAAACCTTTGTGAAAAGCTCGACGCCAATGTAGACCATGTTAGAATAGGTATCGGTACCGACAGCCGTATAGGGAAAAGATTTTTATTTCCAGGTGTAGGGTATGGCGGAAGCTGTTTCCCCAAGGATGTGCAGGCCATGGTTAAAATGGCTCAGGAAAGTAAGTACGATTTTAAAATACTTGACTCGGTCATGGAGGTCAATAAAACACAGAAGCGAGTGCTTATTCCGAAGATCAGGAAATATTTTAAAAATGACTTGAAAGGGAAAAAATTTGCTATCTGGGGCCTGGCTTTTAAACCCAATACCGACGACATCCGGGAGGCTCCTGCCCTGGAGATGATTAATACTCTGCTGGCGGATGGTGCAAAGATTTCAGCATTTGATCCTGAAGCTATGGAAAATGTAAAGAATATTTTTGGCAAGAAAATCGACTTTAGCGAAAATGCCTATGATATTCTTAAGAAAGCAGATGCTCTCATTATCATGACAGAATGGGCGGAATTCCGCTCTCCTGATTTTGAAAGAATCTCTGGCCTTCTGAATCAGAAGGTAATCTTCGATGGAAGGAATGTATTCGATCCGGAGCAGATGAAAGAATTGAATTTTCATTATGAATCAATAGGAAGAAGGTCCCGATAAATACGATGAAGGAAAAAAGAAAAAGAATATTAATCACAGGTGGTGCAGGCTTTCTAGGCTCACATCTATGCGATCGTTTTATTAAGGAGAATTACCATGTTATTGCCATGGATAACCTCATTACGGGAAGCATCAAAAATATCGAGCACCTGTTTAAGCTGGAGAATTTCGAATATTATAATTGCGATGTTTCCAAATACGTGCATGTGCCCGGAGAACTGGATTACATCCTTCATTTTGCTTCTCCTGCGAGCCCTATTGACTATCTTAAAATTCCGATACAGACTCTTAAGGTTGGATCACTCGGAACCCACAATCTTCTGGGTCTGGCAAAAGCCAAGAAGGCCAGAATATTAGTGGCGTCAACTTCAGAAATTTATGGCGATCCCATGATCCATCCGCAGACAGAAGACTACTGGGGCAATGTGAATCCTATCGGTCCGCGTGGAGTATATGATGAGGCAAAAAGATTCCAGGAAGCCATTACCATGGCTTATCATACTTTTCACGGACTGGAAACCAGAATTATCCGTATATTCAATACCTATGGCCCGCGCATGAGGCTGAATGACGGTAGAGCCCTTCCGGCATTTATCGGACAAGCACTTAGAGGAGAAGATATTACTGTTTTTGGAGACGGATCACAGACGCGTTCATTCTGTTATGTGGATGATCTCGTTGAAGGAATATACAGACTTCTGATGAGTGATTATGTGTATCCCGTCAACATTGGAAACCCGGATGAGATCACCATTAAGGAATTTGCTGAAGAGATTATAAAGCTGACAGGTACGAAGCAGAAGATTGTCTATAAACCCTTGCCAAAGGATGATCCTAAGCAGCGGAAACCAGATATTACCCGAGCGAAAGAAATATTAAAATGGCAGCCTAAAGTAAACAGAGCCGAAGGTTTGAAAGTAACCTATGAATACTTTAAAGCGCTTCCGGAAAAAGATCTGGCGCATAAGGAATTTTATTGAGAGCAATGAAATTGGAAAGTGAGAAACCATATTATATTCATCCTACCGCCGTGGTGGAAGAAGGCTGTAAGATCGGAGCCGGAACCCGGATTGGTCACTTCACTCATATGATGCCATCTACGATCGGAGAAAGATGTACCATCGGTCAGAATGTTTTTATTGCACAGGGAGTGGTGTTGGGGAATAATGTAAATATACAAAACAATGTTTCAGTATACGAAGGCGTTGTTTGCGAAGATGATGTGTTTCTCGGTCCCTCTATGGTCTTCACTAATATTCTTAACCCAAGAGCCGCCGTTGTGCAGGAAGGTAAATTCATGCCAACAAAAGTAGGTAAAGGAGCTTCCATAGGAGCAAATGCCACCATCGTATGCGGACATACAATCGGGAAATATGCCTTCATTGGTGCAGGAGCTGTGGTTACTAAAGAGGTGCCGGATTATGCCCTCATCATGGGTAACCCGGGAAAGCAGGCGGGATGGATGAGCGAGTATGGACAGAGACTCGCTTTCGACTCGTTGGGCATAGCTACGTGTCCTGAAAGCAAACAGAAGTATCAGTTAAGGGATAACAAGGTCTCACGATTACAGTAATGGTATACGATCATCTCATCAGAAAACAGACTTACCTGGCAGTTATTGGTTTGGGCTATGTGGGTTTGCCCATTGCTCTTGAATTTGCCAAAAAGGTAAAAGTAGTAGGCTTCGACATTAACCCCAAAAGGGTAGAAATGATGAAGAAAAAGATTGATCCCAGCGGTGAATTGAGCAAGGATGATTTTGAAGGCTGTGATATCGAATTTACTTATGATCTTGCGGATATGAAGAAGGTTACCTTTTTCATTGTGGCAGTTCCCACCCCCATCGATTCCCATAATCTTCCTGATCTTAAACCCCTTCTTTCAGCTGCGTATTCGGTAGGGAAGGTTCTTAAGAAAGGGGACATTGTAGTTTTTGAATCTACTGTTTATCCAGCCTGCACGGAAGAAGATTGCGTGCCAATCCTTGAAAAGGAATCAGGTCTGAAATTTAATAAAGATTTTAAAGTAGGCTTTTCTCCCGAACGCATAAACCCTGGTGATAAAGAACATACGCTGGCCAAGATTACGAAAGTGGTTTCAGGCAGCGATGAGGCTTCCTGTGAAGAAATTGCCAACGTATATGGCTTGGTAGTTACCGCCGGCATTCATAAGGCATCTTCGATTAAAGTTGCCGAAGCGGCTAAAATCATAGAGAATACACAGAGAGACCTTAATATAGCTCTCATGAACGAACTTTCAATTATCTGCGACAAACTTGGCATTAATACATTTGAAGTTCTGGAAGCGGCGGGTACTAAATGGAATTTTCTAAAATTTTATCCCGGGCTGGTAGGAGGACATTGTATCGGAGTGGATCCTTATTATCTGACCTACAAATCAAAACAGTTGGGCTATAACCCCAATGTGATTCTGAGCGGAAGAGACATTAACGATAGCATGGGGCCTTACATCGCTAAAAAGACAGTGCAGCTTCTCGTAAAAGAAAAGAAAGATATTTCTGAATCAAAAGTACTGGTGATGGGAGCTACTTTTAAGGAAAATGTGGAGGATATCAGAAATTCAAAAGTGGTGGATCTTATCAAAGAATTAATTTCCTTCGGGGTTAAAGTAGAAGTGGTGGATCCCTATGCAGATGCTTCCGAATTTAAACATGAATACGGACTAGATCTTGCGGATAAAGCCGGCAAAAATTACGATGCCATCATTATGGCTGTCTCCCACCGTGAGTATATTGGTCTTGATCCTTCCTGGTTCCGTTCCATTACAGGAAAAAATGCTATTTTTGTTGACATCAAAGGACTCTATAGGAATAAGATACCAGGCATGACTTACTGGAGCCTTTAGTTACAATAAATATGAAGAAAATTTTAATAACAGGCGGTGCAGGATTTATTGGATCGCATGTGGTGCGGCTATTCGTCGATACGTATCCTGATTACAGGATCTATAACCTGGATAAGCTTACCTACGCCGGTAACCTGGCCAATCTTACCGATGTTGAGAAGAAGCCAAATTACGTATTCGTCAAAGGTGATATTGTGGATGCCGCCTTTATCAAAGATCTTTTTCAGGAGCATCGTTTTGAGGGGGTAATCCATCTGGCTGCGGAATCTCATGTTGACCGGTCCATTACCAATCCCATGGATTTTATTTTTACCAATATTGTCGGAACCGTCAATCTGCTGAATGCTGCTAAAGAAATCTGGAAAGAGCAGCCCGAAGGAAAGCTGTTTTACCATGTTTCTACGGACGAGGTATACGGCTCGCTCCACGACGGAGGATTTTTTACGGAAGAAACATCGTATGATCCTCAATCACCCTATTCCGCTTCAAAAGCGGGCTCAGATCATTTTGTAAGAGCCTATCATAACACCTATAAATTACCTGTAGTCATAACTAATTGCTCCAATAACTATGGGATGAACCAGTTTCCGGAAAAGCTTATTCCTTTGTTCATTCATAATATCAGGAATAATAAACCTCTTCCCGTATATGGGAAAGGAGAAAATATCAGGGACTGGCTTTATGTAGTGGATCATGCAAGAGCTATTGATGTAGTCTTTCATAAAGGAAAAGTGGGAGAGACTTATAACATCGGGGGGCACAATGAATGGACAAATATTGACCTTATCCATCTCCTTTGTTCCATTATGGATAAAAAGCTGGGCAGAAAGGAAGGTGAATCCGAAAAGCTAATCACCTATGTGAAAGACAGAGCAGGCCATGATTTCAGGTATGCTATTGATGCTTCCAAAATCAGAAAGGAATTGGGCTGGGAACCCTCTCTTCAGTTTGAAGAAGGGTTGGAGAAAACAGTTGATTGGTATCTTGAAAATGCAGAATGGCTTACTAATGTTACCTCCGGAGCTTATCAAAAATATTACGATAAGCAATACAGTTCAAAATTCTGATCATGTACGAAAAAAAATTCCATAACGAAGACCTCAGTAAATTTAATTTCCTGGTAACCGGCGCTGCGGGTTTTATAGGTTCACACCTGGTAGAATACCTGATGAAATACAATGCCGGAAAAGTCAGGGCCCTGGATAATCTGGCGACAGGCTATGCAAAGAATCTGGAAACTTTTAGTGGTAAACCGGGCTTCGAATTCATTAATGGGGATATTCGTGATGCGGAGACATGCCGCAAAGCTACAGAGGGCATCGATATAATTTTTCATGAGGCCGCACTTGGTTCCGTGCCTCGCAGCATTAAGGATCCTATCACAAGCAATGAGGTGAATATCGGCGGTTTTTTGAATATGCTTGTTGCCGCAAAAGACAACAAAATAAAGAGGTTTATTTACGCATCGTCTTCTTCTGTATATGGCGATAGTCCAAAGCTTCCAAAAGTGGAAGCCGAAATCGGAAAGCCCTTATCTCCTTATGCGGCTACTAAACTGATGAACGAGGTATATGCTGATGTTTTCTTCAAAACCTACGGGATGAAAATTATGGGCTTCCGCTACTTTAATGTATTTGGTCCCAGACAAAACACTAAAGGTGCCTACGCTGCCGTAATTCCTCTTTTTATAAATTCACTTATCAATAAGACTTCCCCGAAAATTGACGGTGACGGTGAGCAGACCAGAGATTTTACTTTTATAAGTAATGTGGTGCGGGCTAATATAAATGCGGCATTCACTGAAAATGAGGAAGCATTTAATCAGGTATACAATCTGGCCGTAGGCGACAGAACTTCTCTTAATAGCATGGTGCAGATTCTTAAAGATATTTCGGGAGTCAATGTTGAAATCCTTCATGGTGAAAGGAGAACGGGAGATGTGCGCGACAGTCTTGCCGATATCAGTAAAGCAAAACGGCTTATTGGGTATGAGCCAGAAGTCCGCATTCGTGAGGGTCTTGAAATCACGATGGAATGGTTTAAAAGCAATCAGGCATTTATAAATAAACAATAGCATGAAAGGAATCATACTCGCCGGAGGTTCAGGAACACGTCTACATCCACTCACACTTGCTGTGAGTAAGCAGATCATGCCTGTATACGACAAGCCGATGATCTACTATCCGCTTTCCTGTCTCATGCTTGCAGGAATCAGAGATATTCTTATTATTTCCACCCCTCATGACCTGCCTTATTTTGAAAAATTGCTTGGTGATGGAAAATCCCTGGGCTGTTCGTTTTCCTATGCTGAGCAGAAAGAGCCCAACGGACTGGCCCAGGCCTTTGTGATCGGAGAAAAATTTGTCGGTAAAGATAAAGTGGCACTCATTCTGGGTGATAATATATTTTACGGGTCTGGTTTAAGTGAGATATTTCAGAGCAACAATAATCCCGAAGGTGGAATAGTCTTTGCATATCATGTTCAGGACCCCGAAAGATATGGAGTAGTGGAGTTTGATAAGAACCACCAGGTTATATCAATCGAGGAAAAGCCAGCTCAACCTAAATCGAACTACGCGGTTCCGGGAATTTATTTTTACGATAACGAAGTGGTGGAAATTGCAAAGAACCTGAAACCTAGCCCACGCGGAGAATATGAGATTACTGATGTGAATAAGGTATATCTGCAAAAAGGAAAACTGAAAGTAGGCGTGCTGGGCCGTGGCACTGCCTGGCTGGATACCGGCACCTTCAATTCTCTGATGCAGGCAGGTAATTTTGTGCAAGTTATTGAAGAACGGCAAGGTCTTAAGATCGGCTGCATTGAAGAAGTTGCTTATCAGATGAAATTTATTGATGCGGAACAGCTTAAAAAATTAGCTCAGCCCTTATTAAAGAGCGGCTATGGCAAATACCTTGAAAGTCTGCTTACACAGAAGATTATTCACTAAAGTATTGCGGCAAGTAATAACTTGAAAAAAACCTCAGTTTCTTAATAGCTCTTAAAATATAAAACCTGCCAGCAGTCCGAGAAAAATAAGGGCCGGTGATGGAATTTTTGTAAAGAGAAGCAGCAGGAAAGTAACCCCTACAATACCATAGTTGATAAGTCCAGTTTGTCCGGATGAAACCAGAGGCTGAAATAAAATAAGGGCTGTTGCAGTAACAATACCAGCGCTTGCTGCGGTGATTCCTTCCAGAGAAGCTCTTACGACCCTATAGTGCTTTAGTCTTTCCCAGAAGCGGATAAAGAAGAAGATAAGGATAGTGCCCGGTAAAAATATTCCTGCCGCAGCCATGGCGCTTCCTGCAATTTGTCCGCCGAGTCCGTATTCCCTCATTGATAAAGTTCCCACATAGGAGCTGAAAGAGAATAAAGGTCCAGGCAGACTTTTTAAAAGACCATAGCCTGAGAGGAACTCTTCACGACTCAGGTATTCTTTGAAAGTTACGAACTGTTTATAGAACAGCGCCGACAAGGCTTCCCCTCCTCCAAAAGTAAGACTTCCGTAACGGAAACAATTTTCAAAAATACGTATTGCCCGGCTGATAGCAGGATTTTCAAGGCTTCTGGTAAAATGTCCCAGAAGGGCGGCCCCTACAAAGATGCTTGTATAAAGAACAAAGTTGCTCCACTCGATCTTGAGTTTTTCCCGTTGCTCTTCAATGGGCTGGCCTCGAAATTTGAAAGAAGTCATCAATCCCCCTGCGATGATTACAAAAGGAAAGATAGCGGGAGAGGGAACGAGGTAACAAGACACCGCCGAAATAACAAGGATAGCCGTGCTGGCTTTGGAATTGACGACGGAATTCGAAATTTTGTAAGCCGCATAGGCAACAAAACCTACGGCTATGATCTGTACGTACCGAGTGTATTCAAGTATAGGCAGGTCATAGCTTGAAAGGAATATTCCCAGCAGAGTCATAATGATTACTGCGGGAAGGATCCAGACGAG
>JBJMLY010000262.1:0-4846 GCA_045805025.1 Cytophagaceae bacterium
TGATCATGGCGAAGGAGTATGGACTATTTAAAAAATACGGCGTGGAAGTGGAAGTGTCCAAGGAAGCTTCCTGGGCGAACGTCCGGGACAAGATCCTTACAGGAGAACTTGACGGCGCTCATTGTCTCTTCAGCATGCCTTTCTCCGTGTATACGGGTGTAGGCGGCAAGGCGGGATCCGAAATGAAGATCGCCATGATGCTGAATGTAAACGGACAAGCAATTTCTTTGTCGAAGGAATTCTGCGGAGATGTGAACTTCAGGCAGATGAATAAAATCGCTCCGGCCTTCGCAGAAAGAGGAAAGACCAAAGAAGTTTCTGTAGCCAATACATTCCCGGGCGGAACTCACGATATCTGGATGCGTAACTGGCTGGCGATTGCCGGAGTTCCTCAGAAATCGGTAAAACAGATCACCATTCCTCCCCCGCAGATGGTTGCCAACATGAAAGTAGGCAACATGGATGCGTTCTGTGTGGGCGAACCCTGGAATGGAGTGGCAGTAAAGCAAAGTGTAGGTTTCACCCAAATTGCCTCTCAGGATATATGGAAAGACCATCCTGAGAAGGCGTTTGTGGTGAATAAAAAATTTGCCGAAGAGCGCAGAGATGATTTGAAAAAAGTGATGATGGCCTTGCTGGAAGCCTGCCGCCTGCTCGATAAACCGGCCAATAGAAAACAGTCAGCCCCCATTGTCGGCAAACCAAGCTATATCAATGCTCCTGCCGATGTGATCGATAACAGACTTGCCGGAATTTATGACCTGGGATGCAATCAGGGACAGGAAGTGTACAAGGATTACATGTTCTTCCACAAAAACGGCACGGTGAACTATCCTCGAAAATCATACGGCATCTGGTTTATGGCGCAGTATGTCAGATTCGGCCTGCTCGACGCCGCTCCGGATTATAAAGCGATCGCCGATAAGCTCATTATGCAGGATCTGTATAAAGAGGTGGCCGATGAAATGAAGATTGCCATACCGGCCGACGACATGAAACCTTTCTCGCTGACGCTGGATAAAACCATGTTCGATCCGAACAACCCGGCTGAATATTTAAAAGTGTGCAAAAAGTAACGATGGTTTAGTTGATGATCAGGCTGAGTCAGGCTTCATGCGTAATCGCAGAAGCCTGGCTCTATCCTGATTTTAAAAATGAATTTTAAAGACCTACACGATGAAAACAAATTCAATGAGTTCAAAAATTTCCGGGATGGTATTTTACCGCTCGGTCCGCTTCTTCTATTTTATCTGCGGTTTCGCGATTATGCTGCTGCTGTGGTATCTGCTAAGCCTGACGACCAAGGGCGAAATGCCTGGGCCGTTTCAGACGCTGGGTGTTTTTTCAGACCTGGTACTGAATCCCTTTTACGATCACGGGCCCAATGAAAAAGGGGTGGGTAATCAATTGCTGAGTTCCCTGCTGCGCGTAAGTCAGGGTTTTTTCCTCGGCAGCGTGCTCGCGATTCCTATCGGAATACTGATGGGATCCAGCAAGATGGCCATGAATTTACTCAATCCGATGATCCAGATCCTGAGACCCGTTTCTCCGCTGGCCTGGTTCCCGATCGGCCTGGTGGCTTTTCAGTCGGCACAGACTTCCACGGTGTTTGTGATCTTTATCACTTCTCTCTGGCCTACCCTGATCAATACGGCTTTTGGAGTTTCCACCATTCCTTCGGATCATAAGAACGTAGCGAAGGCATTCGGTTTCTCTACCTATAAATATGTGACGAAAATATTGATCCCTTATACGCTTCCTCATATCATCACGGGACTTCGTCTTAGCGTGGGTATTGCCTGGATGGTAATCGTAGCGGCCGAGATGCTTTCGGGCGGAATCGGGATCGGCTTCTTTGTATGGGACAGCTGGAATGCGTTAAGCCTTGAAAAAGTTTTTTCTGCCATCCTGATTATCGGACTGGTAGGCTTCTTATTGGATAAGTCTTTTAAATCATTACAAACCAGATTCACTTATGATAACTGATACAACACAACTGAAGGAAAAGGAAGCCGTGGATACTACTACGCTGAAACCTACCATTATTGAGGTCAATAATCTTACGATAAGCTTCAATACACCCAAGGGAGAATATGTGGCTGTTAAAGACATCAATCTGACGATCAAAAAGGGAGAAATTATTTCCCTGATCGGACATTCAGGCTGCGGTAAGTCTACGCTGATGAATGCCATCAGCGGAATGCAGAAGCCAACCAGGGGAGAAGTTACCATGAATGGAAAAAAAATTACCGGGGCCGGCCCCGACCGAGGCATTGTATTTCAGAACTATTCCCTGCTTCCCTGGATGAGCGTGTATAAAAATATTTACGAAGCGGTCGATTCGGCCCTGAAAGATAAAACAACCGCCGAAAAGAAAGAGATTGTGGAGAAGAACCTGAAGATGGTGAACTTATACGAGCATAAGGACAAGCTGCCCAAACAGCTTTCCGGAGGAATGAAGCAGCGGGTTGCGATCGCCAGGGCCTTTGCCATCAATCCGAGCGTATTATTGCTGGACGAACCTTTCGGCGCCCTGGACGCGCTCACCAAGGGAAGCATGCACATCGAGCTGCTGAAGCTCTGGAACCTGGATAACCGCAATAAGACCATCATTATGGTAACCCATGATATTGAGGAAGCGATCTTCCTCTCAGACCGGGTGGTCGTGATGAATAATGGTCCGGCCGCAACCATCCGGACGATCGAATCTGTGAACATCGCAAGACCCCGGAATAAAAAGACCATTGTGGAATTGCCAGCCTATAAAGAGGCAAGGGAAAAGCTTCTCAACGAGCTGATGGTAAAGACTTCGATTGAAGATGATGGAGTAGAATATGTGGAGTAGAATATAAGGAGTAGGTATCCTTTCTTTTTTTCATCTCGAACGTAAGGAAAGATCTTTTTAGTCATATTCTGATGATTATCAGTGGCGATTATCGCAGCTAAATAGATTTCTCACTACGTTTGAAATGACAAATTCCCCTCCCAAACAGGATTTTTTCAATCTCGGATTTTACTTAAATTATATTTTTTAATATCTACGTAATATTACTTAGTTTATTTAAAATAATTAAGTAAATTTACAGAGGTACTAAAACATATCGTTGAATGAATCCTTTAAAGAAAGCAGACAAAATAAACCTGTTCAGTTTCAGCAGCCCCTCCATGAGGGCTTTTCACATCACCTGGTTCACATTCTTCCTTTGTTTCTTCGGCTGGTTCGGGATAGCCCCTCTGATGGCGGTTATCCGGGAAGAGCTTCATCTGACCAAAGGTCAGATCGGGAATATTATTATTGCCTCAGTAGCCATCACGATCCTGGCTCGTCTTCTCACCGGCTGGCTATGCGATCGGATCGGTCCGAGAATTACGTACACCTGCCTCTTAATAGCTGGTTCTCTTCCGGTCATGATGATCGGCTTCAGCAACAGCTATGAATCCTTTCTGATTTTCCGTCTCTGCATCGGGATCATCGGAGCTTCTTTCGTGATCACACAATTCCATACATCGGTAATGTTCGCGCCCAACGTAGTCGGTACTGCCAATGCGACCGTAGCCGGCTGGGGGAACCTGGGAGGCGGAGTAACGCAGATGGTTATGCCTCTGATCTTCGCCGGCTTTATCGGCCTTGGTTTCACACCCGGCGAATCGTGGAGATACAGCATGGTTATTCCTGGAGCTGCCTTGCTGGTCATGGCCTTCGTTTACTATTTTTTCACGCAGGATACTCCTGCCGGAAATCTTTCAGACCTGCGTAAAAAAGATCCTGAGTTTAAAGTAAGGCAGCGGGATGAAAAGGGCAGCTTTATGAGAGCCGCCTCCGATTACAGGGTATGGATGCTCTTTCTGGTCTATGGCGCTTGCTTCGGTGTGGAAATCACAATCGACAATATCGCCGCTCTGTATTTCATGGATAATTTTGACCTGAGCATCGGGGCTGCCGGGATTATAGCCGGAACTTTCGGAATGATGAATCTTTTTGCACGAGCTCTGGGTGGAATTTTCGGCGATAAGGCAGCAAAAAAATTCGGACTTAAAGGAAGGGTAATCATTCTGGCGGCATTTCTTTTCATAGAAGGCTTGGGCATGATGTGGTTTTCCAGCATGACTTATCTGCCTCTCGCCATCATCAGCATGATCTTCTTTGCCTTCTTTGTGAAGATGTCGAACGGAGCCACTTTTTCAGTAGTTCCATTCATCAATAAAAAAGCGATCGGCTCTGTATCGGGCATCGTGGGTGCGGGCGGAAATGCAGGCGCCGTGATGTTCGCCTTCCTTCTGAAATCAGAAAATATGACCTACAAAGAAGGGCTGCTGATTATCGGAGGTATTGTCGTAGCCGTATCATTCCTGGTCTTCCTGATCAGGTTTCCTGAAGAAGAAAGTATGGTGGGGGATGTTTCTGTAAAACAGGCCATGGTCGCCATGGAAGAAGCACATTAAGATTATTGACCTTGAATAAAAAGAACACATATAAATCTACCTGTTCGTATTGCGGCACCGGATGCGGGGTGCTCGTACAAAAGGAGCATGGTAACCGGGTTTCGGTCAGCGGTGACAAAGATCATCCTGTGAATAAGGGAATGCTTTGCTCCAAAGGCCTGAACCTCCATTATGTCGTGTCGGACCGCAGCGACCGTCTGCTTTATCCTGAAATGCGCTGGTCAAGAAATCAACCGCGAGTAAGAGTAAGCTGGGATCAGGCGATGGAAAGGGCCGCCGCCGTATTTCGCTCCATCATCGAGAAGCATGGCCCGGATTCGGTGGGCTTTTACGTCTCCGGACAATGCCTCACCGAAGAATACTACATCATCAACAAACTGGTGAAAGGTTTTCTGGGCACCAA
>JBJMLY010000263.1:0-5802 GCA_045805025.1 Cytophagaceae bacterium
CGCAACAAGGACAATGACATGAGCAATGTGCCCGAGAGTACTATCGTGGAGGACATGAGGCTTTATGCCATTTCCCGGCTTTTTATGGACAACTTCAGGAATCTAAAGGCCTACTGGCCGATGCTAGGCAGGCAGGCTGCTCAGCTATCGTTGGCATTTGGCGTCTGGTCGGGCATTATGAGATAGCCCAGGAAGGCTATAAGGTGGGCAATTACAATAAAAGACAGACCGATCATAGCGGGCTTATTCCCCTGCAAACGCTTCTTTACGTAGTATCCGGGTCCCTTGGTCTTTTTCTTCTTTTTGCCTTCTCGCATACGTTAAATACTGTTGTGAGCCAGTAAGCCTGCTTTTGTAGCAAGATAATTATATTTTTTGTATTCTGCTTTAAAGTCAGGCGGGACTTCCAGTTCCCGATCAGTTTCTTTTTCAAGACATTTTACCCAGCCTTTTTCAATAAGGTTCTGTAAGGCATGGAGCAGGTCGGTTTCGGGCATGGAAAGATGCTTCATTAAGCCCTCAAAAGGCATAATGAAATAGAGTTCATCCATGATTTCAAACTCAAGATCGGTCATACTATAAAAATACAAAGTATGATCGAAAACGCAACGAAAGAGGAATATTACTGATTGATGGTTCTACCCTTCCAGCTATATCCTCCGATCCGGCTTATAAGTCCGATACTCACCACATATAGAGGATACAGGAACTGAAGAGCTGTAAAAGAAGGGAAATCCATCCTTTTACCGCATAACCTGAGAACCGACTTTATCAGTAAAGCCTCCAGGCATATTTTGGGGATGATCTGCAATAACAGAACCCAGGGTGAATACATTCCCGCAGGAACGGCAGCAAAAGCCCCGAGAAGAGAAAAATTATACAAAAAAATAAAAATTGCCAGCAGTTTGATACTCCGGAAATGATAGTTTCCCCATTTGCTGGCCCATCGTTTTCTCTGCTGCAGAAATTCCATCAGGCTATTCTTCGCTTCCGTATAGACTATAGCAGATGCAGACTTCAGAAAGAAAACATGATCCGGATACCGGCTGAATATTTTATGCATCAGAAATTCATCGTCTCCCGACGGAATATCCTTATTGCCGCTGAAACCACCAGCCTCGGTGAAAGCTTGCTTTTCGTAGGCGATATTGGCTCCGTTACACATATTGGGGAATCCTGCCTGCATGCTTGCCGCGCCGCTGCCGATCAGGCTTGCGAATTCAATACTCTGCAGCTTTTTAAAAAAAGTATGATCTTTGTAAAAGCTTACCGGCGATGAGATAAATCTGGCTCCGGTATGGCGGTAAAAACTTTCTACGGTGCGGATCCATTCCCTGCCCACGGTGCAATCCCCATCTGTAGTCATAATCAGTGTTCCCGTACTTATGCCGATGGCTGTCTCTATCGCCTGCTTTTTATAGGCCCGCCCTGAATCACCAACCGGCTGTATGAGTAGCCTGAAACTAACCTTATCCTGGTACGATCGCACGATTTCCCCGGTACCGTCGGAGGAATGATCGTTCATTACAATGACTTCAAATAACGAAGATGGATAGGACTGAGAATTCAGATCTTCCAGGAGCCTGGCTATATTTTTTTCCTCATTCCTGACAGGGATAATGACGGATATAAATGTGGAAGGCGTATCGTCTGCTTTTGAGGAAAAATCTTTTATTTTCCTCCACGATGCATAGAGCGCTACTAACAGGCACAGGTAAATCAGCGACAATATCGAAAATGCCAGTTCCATCATCGGGTGAAAAGTCTGATCCTGAATACAAGAAACATACCCAGTATAGCCGGAATCACGATATTAATAAACCATAAGCCAAGGCTGGAGTACAAAATACTATAGTGGTCTGCGATATTAAAAAACGTAAAAAAATATACGGCAACAGCCTCTCTCACTCCCAGATCCATCACGGTAGGAATGATGGATTTAACAAGAAATACAAAAGAAACCCCCATCATCAGCAGCAGGAGGTTATCGCTGACTCTGAAAAAATAAAGCAGCAGAACGAACTGCAGGGAAAAAACCAGGTAACGGAACAAAGAAATCATCAGCACATACACAATATCCCTGAATGAATAGAGCCTGAGGATTTCAAAATACCGGTAGACAGGCCTGAACAGCTTTGATTCTTTCAGGGTCAATAAGATCTGCTGATGAATGGAAAAAAGAAAAAGCAGAAAGATAAGTGCCGCCAGGCTAATGCCTGTTACGAAGAATACGAGAGAATCAAAATCCCTGAGCGTCTGCATAGAACTATGGCCCTGGTTCATAAAAATATAGATAACAGAAGCCAATCCGAAAAGCAGTGTGCTGAAGAACTGGGCAATACGGCTGAGAAAAATGGCTCCTATTACTTTTACCCGTTCAGGATTTTCCAACTGAAGAATTCTCCCCGCATAGTCGCCCAGATTCAGAGGGGTGAGTATGCCGAAGGTAACGCCGGTAAGCACACCACGGTAAGCTTTTATAAAAGTCACTGCTTCAATCTTATTCAGCAAAAACTTCCATTTCCAGGATTCGAGCCCCCAGTTAACCGGAAAAAGGAAAAGAGATATCAGAAAAAAAGGATTGGAAAAATTATGAAAGGTAAACAGTGCATTGAATAAGCCTTCCGCAAAATTTTCTCTTTTTCTTTCCAGCAGGAACCAGATATAAACCGCTGCAAGAACGAATATACCGATCTTAACGAAGGCTGAAAGTCGGTTTTGTCTGTCTGTGTTTTTCAATCTGGATATTGGCTATATTGCATAAATGTCCGGAAACGCAAAAAAGTCACCGCAGGAAAAAATAATTTTAGGCATAGACCCTGGCACCAGCGTAATGGGATATGGAATCATACTAGTGAAAATGAATGAATTAAAGCTCATACAATATGGCGTAATTCATCTTAATAAGTATCCGGATCATGCCATAAAATTAAATAAAATCTTTGAGAGGACTGTTCAGTTGATCGAAGAATACATACCCGATGAAATGGCGATCGAAGCGCCTTTTTATGGAAAAAATATTCAGTCAATGCTTAAGCTGGGCCGGGCACAGGGCGTTGCGATCGCGGCAGCCATCTCCAGGCAGATCCCAATATGCGAATACCTGCCTAAAAAGGTCAAACAGTCGGTAACAGGAAACGGGAATGCTTCGAAAGAACAGGTGGCAGCCATGCTGAGCCGCCTGCTTCAGTTTAAAGACACGGGGGAGCTTCTGGATGCCACGGATGCGCTGGGAGTAGCGGTATGCCACTATTTTCAGAATGGAAAAAAAGAAAAGAAATCCACAGGCTGGGGATCTTTTCTGAAAGACAATCCCGACAGGATTGTATAATTCTGTTTACGTACCTGCCGGGTATTATTATTTCTGGATTTCCTTCACACACTCTCTCGCGATCTCTTCATCGGTCGCTTCATCGCTGTCGCATTCTTTAAAATTATCAAACCTCATCTCTGCTTTCACAAACATGCAGTCGCAAAGCTGTTTACCGGTTTTTCCAAGGTCTTTTACTTCTTTGACACCCATGCAGGCATCATAGAATTTTTTCTTATCGTCGCCAGACCACTTCCCCTTCATACTGGCGCTTGATTTTTCGCCGCTCATACTTGCCGCAAGCGTTCTGCCGCATGCTTCTCCGATTTGTTCCATACCTTTCTCATCGGTCGTGGCAGAGGCATAAGAGGTATAGGCCAGCTGTGATTTTTCAAGGATACAATCACAGATCTGTACTCCTAATTTTCCCAAATCTTTGACTTCTTTTACACCCAGACAATCTTTTTTAAATTGCTTCACATCGGCAGATGTCCATTTGGAAGGATGATTTAACTTCCAGGCAGACGATGCGGTAATTGAAAAGACAGAAACGAAACAAACGAAGTATAACAGTTGATTTTTTTTCATAATATAATAAGTAATATGCGCTTCCGGCAGGACCGGAAGCGCTAAATTGATTTTTAATTTATTTATTCATCACTTCGGCGAAGCAATCTTTTGCAAGCTTTTCATCCGTGGCTTCGTCTGAATCGCATTGCGCGAAATCGTCAAAAGTCACCTCTGCTTTTTTAAGCATACAATCGCAAAGATCTTTACCTTGCTGACCAAGATCCTGTATTTCCTTTACACCGTTGCACTCTGAGTTGAATTTTGATTTGTCGGCCTCTGTCCATGCTCCTTTTTTGCTTCCGCCGCCGCAGGAACTAACAATGAGTGTCAGACATACCATACCTGCTGTAAGAATAATTTTTTTCATGATTAATTGGTTTAAGGTTAATGAAGCCTACTCTTGAGTTTTTCGGCAAAGCACTTCCTACTCTTAAGGATTTTCGGATTACTCCCTGAATAGAAAGGTATTATTTTATATCAGAAATTCAAAACAGCTGCCCAATTAAATAACGGCTAGCACATCCATAAACAGAGGAAATCACGCAGTTCTTATACGAGCTTACTTCTGATCAGTGCTGAAGTTTCTTCCAGCGTTTCTTTGCTAAGGCTCATTTTGGGGCGGGTAAAATTAATATCATTCATCGTATTCAGGGGAATAAGATGAATATGCGCATGAGGAACTTCAAGGCCTATTACCGCCATCCCGATTCTTTTGCAGGGAATGGATTTCTCAATGGCTTTAGCGACTTTTTTACTGAACAGATGCAGTCCGCTTAAAAGGCTATCATCGATATCAAAAATGTAATCAATTTCTTTTTTAGGAATCACCAGGGTATGACCGATGGCCAGAGGACTTATATCAAGAAAGGCAAGGTAGTTCTCGTCTTCAGCGATCTTGTAGCAAGGAATTTCTCCCTGAATTATCCTGGTAAAAATGGTAGGCATCAACGGCTGATTTCGACGATTTCAAATTCAATCTTTCCTGCAGGAGCAGTAATTTCAGCGCTATCGCCTTTCTTCTTACCCAGAAGACCTTTGCCAATCGGTGATTTGACAGAGATTTTTCCGCTCTTAAGATCTGCTTCTTCTTCCGCTACCAGGATATAATCTACCACAGCGCCTGTTTTTTTATTCTTGATCTTCACTTTGGAAAGAATAGAAACCTTAGAGATATCAATATTGCTTTCGTCCACAATTCTCGCGTTGGCTACAAGTTCTTCCAGTTTGGAAATCTTTAATTCGAGAAGCCCCTGAGCATCTTTGGCAGCATCGTACTCGGCATTTTCACTGAGGTCGCCTTTGTCTCGCGCCTCGGCGATCTGCTTAGCCATATCTGACCTTCCTTTGGTCTTGAGGTTTGCGAGCTCATCCTTCAGCTTTTTCAAGCCTTCTTCAGTATAATAGGAAACATTGCTCATATTGACTTTACTTAAATTCTGTTCGATTAAATACAATAAAAAAAACGGCTTGCTCAACCGTTCCTTATTTTCAAAAATAATAAATTTTATTACAAAATCAAAATGGAAAATCAGCCTCCGAATCCCTGAAAACCTATAGCTGCTTTAATTTTATCGGCTAATATCTCGTTAATTCTTACATAGGATTCATACGTCCATCCGGCTACATGCGGAGTGAACAAAACTTTATCCGAAGCGATGATTTCCTTGAAATTTTCCCGCTCCTGCTCACTCAGTTTTTGAAGCTTTTCATTTTCAAGAACATCCAACGCAGCACCGATAACTTTGCCGCTTCTGAGCGCACTATTAAGAGCTGCGAGAGGAACAACTTCTCCCCTTGCCGTATTGATCAGCCAGATTTTCTTTCTGAATTTCCCTAAATATTCTTCATTGACCATGCCGCGGGTTTCGTCATTCAGCGGAATATGCAAACTTAACATATCAGCCTGTTCATAGATTTCTTCC
>JBJMLY010000264.1:0-11258 GCA_045805025.1 Cytophagaceae bacterium
CCGAGCTGTTCGAGCGCCTTCGCCACCTCGATCTTCTCATTCGTGTTCAATTGGCAACCGGGAACCTGCTCCCCATCTCTCAATGTGGTGTCGAAAATGTAAACTCGCTTAGCCATAGTAACTGTTTTTTAGTGTTTGTTTCTTCGAAAAAAAAGCCATTCCCGGCGTTGAGAATGGCTTTTTTTATATCTTTTCAGTCCTTACTCAACATGGTTGACAGCCGTCTTTAGCAGATAGCTGAGATTCAAATCAATAATTGAATAATTCCTGTTCATATCGGATTACGGTGAAAACAAATTTAATCAATTTAATTCAAAAATCCTGTCTCCGGAAGGCTAAATTTTAGGCCAAATTGCTCTAAAAAGCGATTTTAAATGAAAAAACGGAAAAACTTAGAATCTCAATCCCTTGTTACAAATAGTGCGTATCTTTAGATATCATTATGGCAGGAATACGATTTACAAAATTTATACCCTCAGAGAACGGCGGAACCGGCTTTGATAAGCTGTCGAAAGTATTTTTTCAGCTCCTGAACTATACAGCAGGAGATGCCGGCGAAGCATTAAGCTGGCTCAATGAACTGGACCGTCAATACAACCTCTCCACGAATGAATATGGCATGGGTGATTTTATCGAAGACCTCAAGAACAAAGGATATCTGACGGAAGAAAATCAACCCGGCTCTTTTAAAATAAGCGGAAAGTCTGAACAAGTCATCCGCAAGAACGCGCTGGATGAAATCTTCGGCAAGCTGAAAAAAACCAGTAAGGGAAATCATAAGAGTCCACAGACCGGACAAGGAGACGAAATCAGCTCCGACATTAGGCCTTACCAGTTCGGCGATAACCTGGATTCCATTAACATCACCGATTCGATACATAATGCGCAGATCAACCACGGGATTGAAGAGTTTCGCCTTACTCAGGACGATCTGGAAATCCAGGAGAAAGAGCATAAGTCGCAAACGTCCACCGTGCTGATGATCGACATTTCTCATTCTATGATCTTATATGGAGAAGACCGTATCACACCTGCCAGAACTGTAGCTATGGCTTTGGCCGAGCTGGTGAAAACAAAATACCCGAAAGATACGCTCGATATTATCGTTTTCGGAAACGATGCCTGGCCAATCGAAGTGAAAGACCTGCCTTATCTGCAGGTCGGACCTTACCATACCAATACCTATGCGGGACTGGAACTGGCGATGGACATCCTGCGCAGAAGGAAAACCAGAAATAAGCAGATTTTTATGATCACTGATGGCAAGCCAACATGCCTCAAAGAAGGAAATAAATATTACAAGAACAGCTTCGGACTCGACCGCAAAGTGATCAATAAAACCTTAAACATGGCTGCGCAATGCAGAAGACTCCAGATTCCGATTACTACTTTTATGATCGCCAAAGATCCTTATCTGCAGGAATTTGTGAAAGAATTTACTAAAATCAACCATGGACGTGCCTTCTACAGTTCGCTGAACGGACTGGGTCAATATATTTTCGAAGACTTTATTAAGAACAGAAGAAAGACAGTAAGATAATAATCGTCATTGGTCATTAGCGATTGGTCTATGACAAATGACAAATGACAAATGACAAATGACAAAAAATAAATAATAACTAGAAAAAAGAATGTCTGAAATTAATTCATCAAAAATAAAAACTCTCGGCCAGCTAAAGGCCAGCGGATACGTACCGAAGACGGTGAAAGAAGAAATGCGCGACAATCTTATAGCGGCACTGAAGAATAAAAAAAATCTTTTTTCGGAGATACGTGGTTATGAAGAAACTGTGCTTCCTCAAATGGAGACGGCCATACTCTCAAAACATAATGTTATTTTTCTGGGATTACGCGGACAAGCAAAGACAAGACTGGCGAGACTGATGGTCAATCTGCTGGACGAGTATATGCCCGTGGTGGCCTTCTCCGAGCTGAACGACGATCCTATGCAACCTCTTAGCCGCTTTGCCAAGGATGTTATTGCCGACCGAGGTGATGACACACCAGTTGCCTGGGTTCACCGCTCCGAACGATATACCGAGAAGCTCGCCACGCCCGATGTTTCCATCTCCGATCTGATCGGGGACATAGACCCGATCAAAGCGGCAGCGCTCAAACTGACCTATGCCGATGAGCGCGTAATCCATTACGGACTTATCCCCAGATCACATCGAGGCATCTTTGTAATCAATGAGCTGCCCGACCTGCAGGCAAGAATCCAGGTAGCCCTCTTCAATATTCTTCAGGAAGGCGATATCCAGATCCGAGGATTTAAGCTGAGGCTTCCTCTGGATATCCAGTTTGTGTTTACCGCAAACCCCGAAGATTATACTAACAGAGGTTCTATTATCACTCCGCTTAAAGATAGAATTGATTCACAGATACTCACCCATTATCCAAAGTCGGTGGAAATTTCCAGACAGATTACCGAGCAGGAAGCCCGGCTGAGCGAATTTCAGAAAGCCCATATTGAAGCCAACGAGCTTATCAAAACGCTGGTAGAGCAGATCTCTTTTGAAGCGAGAGCCAGCGAATACATTGACCAGAAAAGCGGTGTTTCCGCCAGACTTACGATCTCATCCTTCGAAAATCTTTTCAGCATGGCCGAGAGGCGCATGCTCATCAATCACGAAAAGAAAGGCTTTGTGCGGGTAAGCGATGTTCTTGGAGTTATCCCGTCGGTAACAGGTAAAGTGGAGCTTGTTTATGAAGGCGAGCTGGAAGGCATCAGCAACGTAGCGTATTTCCTGATTGGCAAGGCAGTAAGAAAAGAATTTGAAAAGATATTTCCCGATCCTGAAAAGCTGAAAAAACAGAAAAAAGAAAACCCTTATAAACCGATGATCGACTGGTTCAACAAGGGAAACCAGGTGGATATACTTCAGAATATGTCTTCGGCAGAGTATGAAAAAACACTCAATAGCGTACCAGGTCTTAGGGAGATTGTGAAGGATAAATTCAAAAAAAGCAGCAAAGAAGAGGAGCTTCTGCTGATGGAGTTTGTACTCTTCGGACTTTCAGAATTTTCCCAGCTGAGCAAGCACCGGCTCGAGCATGGGATTCAGTTCAAAGATCTGATGAGCAGCATGCTCGATAATATGTCGGGTGATGATGAGGACGAAGAAGATGAGAATGAAGACAACTTCCGGAATAATTGATAGCTGCCATTTTATAGCCCACCACTTAAATGGGGGCTAAGACGAAATTATTTTATTTCTATTCCATACATACAGGAAAATTCCTGCCCTTTCTTCAGGGACAAAATACCCTCTTTATCCCGGATCTCTCCTTCAAAATTGGTGGTGTCGGCATGCCCGTACCATGGTTCAATGCACACAAAAGGCCCGGGCTTGGACCAGATACCCAGATAAGGGAAGCCTTTAAAATCAAAAGTCACAGAAGCAGACGAACTATCGCTCTTCAGGCTTACATAAGAAGATTTAAGTCCTTTATAGATCAGGGCATCTTTGGCAAATACCTGTTCATTCAGCATGAGCTTTTTGACATTTTTCAGAGAGCCTTCTGTTTGTCCATTCAGCAAGCCTTCGCTGATCAGGTGAGTATCGGCATTTTCTGTGTGCTCAAATTCCAGGTAGTAATTATTGAATTTTTCTTGTGGTTCAAGCGGACAATTAAAGGCCGGATGGCCCCCTATACTGAACCACATCTGCTTGCCCCCGGTATTAATCACTTCGTATTTCACTTCAAGCCGGTTATTGATCAGGGTATATGCGATCCTGAGCTCAAATTCATAGGGATAGGATTTCAGCGTTTCCTCACTGCTCTTTAAAGAATAGACGACCGACTGAGCATCCGAACTGATTTTTTCAAAATGATAATCTCTTGCAAAGCCGTGCTGAGGAAGCTGATAGGTTTGATCTTCGGCCCGGAATGAATTATTCTTAAGTTTTCCGACGATAGGAAATAAAACCGGCGCCCGGCGGCCCCAGTACTGAGGGTCGCCCTGCCACAAATATTCAAGATTATTTTTCTTATTTCTGATGCTGATCAGTTCGGCTCCCGAAGCCTTCACCGACACTTTAAGATATTCATTCTCTATACTGCTGATCATTATTTGATAAGTTTTGCCTTCACTTTAAAAGTCATGTCCGCCCTCATATTCACATCCTGATTCACAATCTGATTGGTCGTTGTCGCAATGCGGAGATAGTAAGAATCCTGCTTTATATATTCTACGAGATCAATTCCTGTTGTTTTCAGATCGATCGAAACCAGTCCGGTGTGAGGGATCGGATCCAGGTAAGCCAGCTCCTGCTCCGCCTGTCCGCTGGCCGAAATATAAATATGTATCTTATCTACAAAATCGAATGATTCGCCAGGGCTGGTAATTGTCAGGGACATTTTATCCAGGCTTGCTTCCTTAATATGAGAAACATCGATGCCCTGCGACTGAAAGCTATTCTGGGAAGAGGTCTGAACGGGGAGCGTATTAAAAACTCCGATAGGCGTAGCGGCAGGAACGGTAAAATATTGGGTTGTGCCGGCATTAAACGTTGTAAGATGAATTTTTTTGCAGCTGCTGAAGGCCAGAATAGCGCAAAGAATGATTAATAACTTCTTCATAGCATTAAATTTTGTTTAATAACTAAGCAGCATTATTAATGTTATCGGGCAAGTTCCTCTCTCTTACTCCTTGCTTTTTTTTTTCGAACGGAGATTAAGCATTTCCACGAACAGGGAAAAAGCCATCGCGAAATAGATGTATGGTTTAGGTACCGGATGATCCAGACCTTCCAGCACCAGCATGATCCCTATCATCAGCAGGAATGAGAGCGCCAGCATTTTAACCGTGGGGTGACGGTTGATAAAATCGCTTATGTAACCTGAGAAAGCCAGCATAATGATCAGAGAAAATATGACTGCCAGCACCATAATGCTGACGTGTCTGACCAGACCGACGGCCGTGAGAATGGAGTCGAATGAGAAAACTATATCAAGAACGACGATCTGAAATATGGCCGTATTAAGCTTAAGCGGAGAGCCCTGGCTCTCGTGATCTTCTTCTCCTTCCAGCTTTTCATGGATCTCAACCATGCTTTTATAGATCAGGAAGAGTCCGCCCGCGATCAGGATCAGATCTCTTACATCAATGGTAAATCCAAGAGCCGAAAAGAGCGGCTTTTCAATGCTGGCAATGTAGGAGATGCCAAATAGCAGAGCGATCCGAACAAGAAGAGCAATGGAAAGACCGATGGTACGGGCCTTTTTCTGAAGAGATGCAGGAAGTCTGCCCGCAAGAATAGAAATAAAGATGACGTTATCAATCCCCAGCACAATCTCCATAATAGTCAGCGTTAAAAGACTAACTATGCCCTCCCCCGTAAAAATATGACTAAAATGCATCTCTACTTTTTTGTGATAATACTAAGAAAAATTGGATTATAAAATAAACGGGAATGTTTTACCAATATATTGATTTTAAAGATCCAACGAAGATAAAAATATAAAAGTGGTGCTATGAATGCAGCACCAGCTCTTTCAAATCCAACCCTAATTTAATTATTCTATTTAATAATTCCTTTTTTTGCCGCTCTTTTTAGTTTTTTATCGGCATAGATAGCGATCTCCACACGCCTGTTTTGCTCTCTGCCGTGTGAGGTAGAGTTGCCGGCCACGGGATGCGATGAACCATAACCTACCGTAGACAGACGCTGAGGATCGACGCTCAGACTTTTAAGAAAATCGGAGACCGATGCTGCTCTCCGGTCGGATAATGCCTGGTTATGATCGGCGGTTCCGGTACTGTCGGTATGACCTTCGATAAGTACTTGGGTATCTTTGTACTTGTTAAGTGTTTTGGCCAGATCGGTGATGTTTGCTCTGGCTTCCGGCTTCAGCTTGTCGGCATCAATATCAAAAAGTATTCCCGAGTTAAACGTTATTTTTATTCCTTCTCCGACACGTTCCACTTTGGCATTTTTGAGATCACGTTGCAGCTCCTGGGCTTGTTTGTCCATATAATGGCCGATGGCTGCCCCACCCGCTCCGCCAATGGCCGCTCCGATCAGCACACCCTCGGCAGTATGGCCTTTACCGGCAATGACGCCTCCGAGAATACCTCCGGCAGTGCCTCCTATGATTCCTCCTTCTGCAGTTCGGTTTATTTTACAGGCGCTCAGCAGCATGAACGCCGGGAACAGATATTTTAACCCTTTACTGATATTCATAACTCTTTCGTCTCTTAATGATTAAAAAACATGTAATTTTACTGTATTGTTTAGAGTCAATATTTATGGATAGAAATTTTGATTTGCTGGAGATTACAAGAAATAATATGATCAGGCTTATGTCGGGGATTTCGGAAGAACAGCTGTTTACTATTCCGGCAGGCTTCAACAATAATATCATCTGGAACGCCGGTCATTCGCTCAACTCTCAGCAGAAGCTGATTTACGGGATGGCAGGAATTCCACTGAGAGTGCCTGAATCATTTTCCGCATTTTTCAGCAAAGGTACTTCTCCTTCCGAATGGCAGAAAAGACCTGATGTAAATGAAGTTAAAAAGCTGATGCTGGAAACCGTACAGCTTTTGAAAGAGGATTATAAAAAAGGAGTCTTTAAAACCTATAAAGCATACCCGACTTCTTACGGATTTGAATTGAAGAATATTGAAGATGCTATTGTATTCAATAATGTGCACGAAGGCCTGCACCTGGGCACTGCGATGGCATTGAAGAAAATCGTGTAGAGACTAACGCGTCTGCTTGAACACAGAGGTTTTATTTCCGCGTTTTAAATCCGCTCTTTTCGATCTGTTTAATAGATAATTCTACTTTCGAGCGGAGTGAATCTTTGTATTTCTGAATTTTACCGGAAAGCTTTTTATCTGAGGTGCCCAGAATTTGAGCGGCAAGTATTCCTGCATTGGCAGCTCCGTCTAAAGCCACAGTAGCTACCGGCACACCGGAAGGCATCTGCAAAATAGAAAGAACCGAGTCCCATCCGTCAATGGAATTGCTTGATTTAACCGGAACGCCGATTACCGGAAGCGTGGTGACCGAGGCGATCATTCCCGGAAGGTGGGCTGCTCCTCCGGCACCGGCAATAATCACTTTCAATCCTTTGCCCGCCGCGGTCTGTGCATATTTCAGCATACGTAAGGGGGTGCGGTGTGCGGAGACAATCGTAAGTTCGTAGGGTATTCCGAAATGATCCAGGATTTCCGCCGCGGCAGTCATGATCTTCAGATCCGACTGGCTGCCCATAATGATTCCTACCAATGCCTTACTCATGCGATTACTTTTAGTTTATTCTTTACAAACGCCGCCTTTTCCTTCAGCTTTCTGGTGTCGTTATCAAGGATGGTTACGTGTCCCATTTTACGGAAAGGCTTTGTAAATTTCTTTCCGTACAAATGTACATATACTCCTTCTATTTCCAGCACTTCTGCGATTCCTTCATACACAGCGAGGCCTGAATGATTTTCTTCGCCTAAGAGATTGACCAGCGCCGATCTTCCGTTAGCCTGTGTAGATCCGAGAGGCAGATTAAGTATCGCGCGCAGATGTTGTTCATACTGCGAAGTGTGATTTCCTTTGATGGTTTGGTGGCCGCTGTTATGCGGTCGAGGCGCCACTTCATTTACCAGGATCTTTCCTTCTTTGGTCAGGAACATTTCTACGGCAAGTATTCCGATCATGTTGAAGGAACGTATTACCTTCTGAGCGATCTCCTGTGCCTCCTTTTCAATCGCTGCGCTGATCTCCGCCGGAGAAAACAGGTATTCAACCAGGTTGTGCTCCGGATGAAAGACCATTTCCACGACAGGGTAAACTGCTACTTCACCCTTTTCGTTTCTTGCTACGATAACTGAAAGTTCCTTTTCAAAATCCACAAGCTTTTCAAGGAGAGAAGCTTCGTCGAAAGCCTGACTGAGATCATTGCCATCTTTAATTTTCTGAACTCCTCTGCCGTCATAACCCGCCCTGCCGAGTTTCTGAAATGCCGGAAGAAAGTCTGTATGATTTTTTATATCCTCTCTTTTTTCGATCAGCACGAAATCGGAAGTGGCGATATCGTGTTCTCTGAAAAATGATTTTTGCCGTCTTTTATCCTGGATGATTTCAATGACTTCGGGCTGGGGGAAAACTTTAATTCCTTTTTGCTGCAGGGCTTTTAAGGCGTCCACGTTCACATTTTCGATTTCGATGGTGATCAGATCCTTGTCCTCACCGAATTTATAGACCGAATCAAAATCGGTAAGGCTGCCCTCTTTGAAATTGCCCTCGAGAAAACTGCATGGGGCGTTTTTGTCAGGATCCAGGAAATGCGGACTGAGATTAAAATCAATGCCAGCCTGAACCAGCATACGGGCCAGCTGACCGCCCCCGAGAATACCCAACTTAAAATTCTGATAAAACTTCATCCTGTACGATTGAGGATCTAAAAATACAGGTAATTCCGGTATTAGAAAAATCAGGGTTAGTCAATAGTCCACAGTCGATAGTCCATGTAGAAGGAAATAATAACTTGTTATGAATAATAATCTAAATCTGTGTAATCTTCTTAAATCCTTAAATCTGTGTCTAAAAAAAGCAAACCCCCGCTATGAAACGGGGGCTTGCACACTAAACCATATTTAATTCTTACCCTTTAATACTTGTAGATCACTGCCATTCCGAGAGTTGTCTGGGTCTTGGTTGATGCACCCTGATTTCCTTTTTCATAGTAGTAGATGTTCTTTCCGTTAGCATCCTGTCCCCATACAGAAGGAGATGTATCCATTCTGAATTCAGGTTTCAGGATCAGGTGACCGCTTGCCAGCGTTACCGGTGCAGTAATGGTCAGTGAGTTATTGGTGGCTCCGATATATCTTACGCCATATTTATCCTGGAAGTGCTCATATCTTGCACCGATTCCCAGCCAATCCGTAATGGCATAGTTTGCATACAGAGCAACGCCGCCCCATCCAACCATTTTCTTTTCACTGCCTGTAACACCCTTGGTAAGAGCTTTGAAAGTTGACAGCGTTGTTGTATCATTCGCGCTTGAGTAGAAGCCATAAGCCGCGTTCAATCCCATATAGAATTTATCCGTGATCTGATACCCGGTAGTCAAATCGAACAAATGTCTGTTATAGGCAGAAGGAGCATTTGCGTAGGCCAGGTTGGGAACAATGGGATTGAAGGTTTTAAAACCGTCATCATTATAACCACCGATGTAGTTGACATACACATTCCATCCGCTAACTGGATTGATGTATAACTGAGATATCACTGATTTTTGTTTTTTCCAGTCCGTTAAAGCGTCCCAGTTGTTCACCAGACCCACCATTAAACCCACTTTATCAGAGAAGGCATAGTTAGCCTTGGCACCGATGTGGTAGAATGGACCGTTGTTGAACAGGTTGGAAAGAGAATAATGGTAGTTAACCGGGGCATCGATTACCTCATATCCTACGTGTGTACCGAACTGACCTACAGTAAAGGAAAGTTTGCTGGTCGCTTTGTAAGTGAAATAAGCCTGTTTGATGGCAGCTGATGTTCCATAAAGAACGCTTTGGTATCCATTTCCAGGATAAAAGCCTGTAGCATATCCTCCGGGTGACATTTGTCTCTGGTTACCGAAGTTTCCAAGCTCTGCATTCGGACCGAAAGTCAGGTCAATCACCATTTCTGATTTCTTATTGCTGTATACCAGCTTGGTCTGAACCAGACCTAAGGCAAACTGATCTGTTAAACGGTCGAAAGCCCGTCCTGCTGGAGCTCCGCCAAAAACACCCCCTGCGGCATTACCCATCAGGTTTCCTGAGCCCGGATTATTGAAAGCATGGTTATAATAAGTATCAATGTAACCACTGAATGTAAGTTTGCCCTCATCCTTTGTTGAGTCGGCATCCTGTGCCCGCAGGCTCATTACTGAGCAGGCAAGCATTGAGAGAGTTAAAAAGACGATTCTGTGCATAATGTTAGTATAGGTTAGTAATAAATTAATAAATTAAATTGTTTGCTACTGTTCTTGTACTGGATAAATAAATTAGAATATTCATATAGGCCATGGTGTAAACATAAAGATAAAATACAATACATGCAAAATTATCATCCAATAAATATTCTTTAAATCCCATTTTTTCGTAAATATTCAAATGATTTATTAAAAAAATTATATAATTAGGAAAAGATTAAGACCAGGCAAAATAGGCCTACTTATTAAAATAATACAATTATATGCAATATCTGTTGCATATGAATTATCAAAGAAAACCCTTCAAAATCAACAGAAAAGCAATAATTTTTGAAAAGTACCTACTTTTTTAAAGCATATAAAACCAAAATTGATCATATTTTTAAAAAACAAGTCAAAAATTTAGTCACTTGTCATAAAAAAAGATAATTTTTTGTTAAAAGTACTCAAATTTAAGACCTCTAAAATGAAAAAAGCCCGCAATTGCGGGCTTTTTTGTAATTGAAAACTACTTTTATACTTAAAGAAGGGAATTACCCGTCATCTCTTTTGGAATAGCAATACCCATCAGAGTAAGGATGGTAGGAGCCAAATCGCCCAGTTTCCCATCCTTTATCGGCTTCTTATAGTCTTTATCGACTAAAATGCAGGGAACCAGGTTCGTGGTATGGGCCGTATTGGGTGAACCATCCTCATTGATCATCACATCGGCATTTCCATGATCGGCAATGACAATGGCGGTATAACCGCTATTCAGGGCCTCAGTAATTACCGCTTCTGCGCATTTATCAACCGTTTCGCAGGCCTTAACAGCTGCTTCGAATACGCCGGTATGGCCTACCATATCAGGATTGGCGAAATTCAGGCATATAAAGTCAGGTTCCTTGCTTTTCAGCTCCGGAATGATCTTATCCTTAATATCATTGGCGCTCATTTCGGGCTGAAGGTCATAGGTTGCTACCTTGGGAGAAGGGCAAAGAAGCCTTTTTTCTCCCGCAAATGGCTCTTCGCGCCCTCCGGAGAAAAAGAAAGTCACGTGAGGGTATTTCTCGGTTTCTGCGATGCGGATCTGCTTCTTTCCCGCTCTGGAAACGACTTCTCCCAGCGTATTAACCAGGTTATCCTTATCGAAGATTACTTTCACTCCTTTGAATTTGTCGTCGTAATTGGTCATGGTGACATAATAGAGGTCGAGCTTCTTCATCTGCTGCTCCGGAAAATCATTCTGGTTCAGGGCCATGGTAATCTCTCTTCCACGGTCCGTGCGATAGTTATAGCATATCACAACATCGTCCTTTTCGATCAGGGCCAGCGGTTTGCCGGCTGCATCTACA
>JBJMLY010000265.1:0-13840 GCA_045805025.1 Cytophagaceae bacterium
TACCCTTATAAGTAACATAGGTGCGCACATTCAGCTCCAGAAAATTTCTGGTGGTTGGAATGGGAGGAAGAAGCCGGAATTTTACATCCCTCATTTTAAAAGGCACCACGCCGATCCATGCCTGTCCGCCCCATGTATCTATGCTCAATTCTTTGGGAATTTTCGCCGAGATGAGTTCAGGACTTACAGGCCAGTGTGCAAAAAGCAGATCATCCCAGGAGTTTTGCATAACCCAGGGACCTGCAGGCAATGGATACGGCCTATGACTTGTGTGCCTCAGAATTTCTTCTTCCATGCACTAAATCTATCAAATCTTATTTGATAATTCCATTGTACACGGCATACTTTATGAGATGCGCGGTATTTTTGGTTTCCGTTTTTAGAATAAGATTTTTTCTGTGAGTTTCCACCGTACGGCGGCTGGTGAATAACTTATCGGCGATCTCATGGTTGGTATAACCTTCGCTGATCAGGTTTAGTACCTCCATCTCTCTTTTTGAAATGTCGACGCTGACCGTTGTTTTGCCTGCACCCGGAAATATTATTTTTTCACGGATGGACTGGAGCATTTCCATTGCCAGCTCGGTACAGATGAACTTACGGTCTTTATCAAGCTTTTTCAAAGCAATAATAAAGTCATCTTTCCCTGTATCTTTCAACAGATAGCCTTTAATGCCAGACTCATAAAGGTTAAATAATTTATTCTCCATTCCAGGGGGATAGAGTATCAGCATTTTGTTGGCCCGGTTCATCTCCTGAAGATTTTTAATGATTTCCAGCCCCTCCGGATCATTTTGCTCCAGATCCAGAGCTACGATGTCGGCCGGAGTATCTTTCAGGTTTCTGATGGCCTGCAGATTTTTGCTTACCGCCCCGGTAAGCCTTATTTCGTTGTCCGTCTTAAGCCAGGACTTTACGGATTCTTTTAATACTTCCTGGTTTGAAATCATGAAAATGTTAATCATAGCTGGTTTGTTTGTTTGTTTTGAATGAATTTGAGTACAACAGAAAGAAGTGTTATTTGTTTAAGATTCAGAGATTAAGGATGTTAAAAAAACAAAAAAATGCCTCAAGGGTTAATTAAAAGGACAATATAATAACCGTAACAGCTTATGGATCTCAGAAAAATAGCTTCCGAACTGCTTAATAAAAATATTATGCTCTGCCTGAGAACCAATTCTCCTTCCTTCAAAAAATATGGGAAACAGATCCGGGGGAAACTAACCGGCCAGCTGTGGGGTGTTATTAATATAGGAAATATCTATAATGAAACGGTGACCGCACTTACCGTGATCGGTAAATCCAGCGAAAGCCAGATACCTGCCGATGATATCGACTATATCATTGAAGATAAATATGCTGGATAATAAAAGCGATAGAATCTCTGTTTTATCTCTTCTTACGACGGGGGTCTCCAAAAAAGCTCGGAAAGAACCCTTTGAATTTATCGCCGAAAGGGATATGAACATCCGACTTATCAATCTTCAGGGTAGAGAATGATAATCCCTCATACGCAAGCCACCTGACCTGCCAGTTCTCATCCGAAAGCTTTGATTTCAGCTTTTCAACCGCTTCCTGATTATTTCCAGTAATAAGCCAATAATCCACCAGCATCGCCAGAAACCTTCTGCTGATATAGGGATCCGAATGGTCGACCTGCTTTATAATAAGTTTTGTAAGACTTTTACCGAAAGGACCGTCGCTGAGCTTGCTCAAGCCCATCGATTCTATTTTCGAATAATTGTCAGGACCGTCCGAATCCTTTTCAGGATCCTGAATATAGAGTCTGATCATGTTTTCCATTTCAGTCAGAAAAAAACCTTCCCAGGCCGGCTCATTGGCCAGCGCATCATATATTAATTCAAGCAGGTCATCATAGCATTCAGCTTCTTTCAGGTACGCCGCCAGTTCGGGCTTATTGGCAGCTGCCACCTGGATAAACTTTTTTTCGAAGGCGCTTTTTTCATCATCTTCCATGACAGAATAGCTTTCCAGCGCTTCGCTGTTCCTGCTGATAAAATCTTTGATCGTTTCCATACCCTATACTATATTTTTTTTTTGAAATATCCGAACGGAACCTGCTGTTTCAAACAATCCGTTCCAAGGCCTGTTTGATCTTTTTAAACCATACAAACTATGAAATTACTGGTCGTTTATTACTCGATGTACGGACATATACATGCCCTGGCCCAAGCTATAGCCGAAGGCGCCAAACAGGTACAGGGTTGCGAAGTAAGCATTAAGAAAGTTCCAGAAACTCTACCGAAAGAAGTACTGGAAAAAATGGGCGCGCTGGAAGCTCAGAAGATGATGGAAAAAATTCCAGTCTGTACGCCCGACGATCTGGCTGCTGCCGATGCAATTATTTTCGGTACCCCTACGCGTTTCGGAAATATGTGCGGACAAATGCGGCAGTTCTTTGATGCCACAGGAGGCCTGTGGGCCAAGGGCGCTCTGATCGGAAAGGCCGGAAGTGTTTTCACCAGTTCGGCTACACAACATGGCGGACAAGAGTCAACGATCCTTAGCACGCATATCACGATGCTGCATCATGGTATGGTCATTGTCGGCTTACCTTATTCTTTTCAGGGACAAACGAAAACCGATGAAATAACCGGCGGATCTCCTTATGGGATTGCTACCATAGCAGGGGGCAAAGGAGAAAGAATGCCGAATGCCAATGAACTGGAAGGGGCCAGATTTCAGGGAAAACATGTGGCCGAAATTGCCACCAAACTGACTAAAAAATAAGAGGGACTTCGGAACTGCAAGTAAAGTTTCGAAGTCTTTTTTTAATTCGGGCTCAGAAACTGATTGGCGATGTCTGTTTTCAGGTTCCGGAAATATTTGAGAATATTATTGACTCTGTCCAGGCTAATATCCAGGTGCTCGTGTATACAATTATCTATATACTCATTCACACTCTCCATCATCTCGACATTGATCTGCATTAACAACTCGATGCTGTTTCGTATGCTTTTCATGGGCAATGCGGGGTAACTTTTTTTCTTGTGTAACCAAAGCAAAAGGAATATAATTCCCGATTTAAGCAAAAATTGATAATACGCGTATTCTGTTGTAAATTAATCCTTCAACAGAATCTTCTCTTCTATGATTTTTTTTAAAAGAAGCCTTTCGTCGCTGGCCGCATTCCTTTTTATTTTAAGCCCGATCACGATGTTTGCCCAAAGCCCGGTTAAACAGGGACAGGTTTTAGTCAGCATAACCGTTCTTGACAACCAGGCAAAACCTATGGCTGCCACCGATGTAATGCTAGAGGAAACCATTACCCGGGAACGGGTGACCCGGAAAACAAATGCACAAGGCACTGCCGAATTCACCCTGGATCATGGAAGAACATGGCAGATCAATGTGGATGAGATTATTGATTACCAGCGATGGCAATTTGATCTTCCGGAAACAGCGATAGGATCCACCGGAACATATTCTCGCACGATTTCTTACGACCTGACCCGCTATAAAAGAGACAACAGACCTGTCGTCGATCGCAGCAAGCTCCAGCTGGTACATGAACCACAGAAATTTGTTGCAGGAGGTACCAAACCCACTGCCGACCTTGGCGTCATCACCATTCTGGTCAAAAAAGCCAATAAAGCCGCCCTGGCCAATTACCCGATAAGTATTACCTGCTACGCTCTTAATAAAACCTTCGATGCCAAAACCAATACCATGGGCGCGGCTGTATTCAAAGTACCTATCAATAACGAATACCAGATCGACATAGACGGGGTAGATAATTTTGATTATGTAGATCTTCCAAACCGGAAACTGACCTTCATCGATAAAACCATTACCTACGAACCAACCATCATTAAGGAAACGATAAAAAACGATACCGTCACCCAGATGCTTATGCCCGGACAAGGAGGCACTTCGGGCCGTGTACTCACCATTCTTACCATCCAGGATCGAAAGGGAAATCCCTGGGTAAACGAAGTCGTGTATCTGCAAACCATTAAGGATAGTAAAGTATATACTGCCCGTACCAATAAAGAGGGCAAAGTAGAATTCCTCCTGCCCAAAGGAAAAAAATTCATGATCCACTGCCGCTATAGAAAAGACATCGATGTGGTGGACTTAAGCAGGTCTTTCGGAATCGGCTACAAGACAAAATCGGTGATATACACACCTTCCGATAAATTGCAGCATCCGGAAAACTATATCCCCCACCCGGAAGATGTTTTTGTCGATCAGTTCTTCCATTTTATAAACACGCAGTACGAAAGACCCAAAACCGGTGAAGGTGTGCTCGCATACGCGCAGTGGGGCGGAGATGTCAATGCAAATTCCAAACAGGCAGTGCTGCGCATCGCTTTCACCGCCGAAGCGCCTCCCGACCATATCACTGGCCCCGCCATGAACATCTGCCTGGTGATCGACAAGAGCGGATCGATGGCCGGCTACGACCGCATTGAAAAGCTGAAGCTGGCTCTGATCGAATATGTAAAGAGATTAAGACCAGACGATGTGATTTCCATTATCGCTTTTGACGATTACCATAAAATTATTCTCTCGGCACAGAAGGTGGGCACTGACCAACAAAAAATCGTGGACGCGATCGGAAGGATTTATGCGGACGGAGGTACCAATATTTACAAAGGCCTGATCGTCGGCTACCAGGAAGTGCAGAAAAATTATAAAAAAGGACATATCAACCGGGTAATACTCCTGAGCGACGGTTATGGCTCCGACGATGTAGACAGCACCATCACCATGTCTAAAGGGTATAACGTGAAAGGGATCGAATGTTCGGCTGTAGGCGTGGGCAGTGATTATAATTATTCCCTGCTGAAAAGTCTGGCCAGCGCTGGCGGCGGACTGATCCACTTCGTGGCGGACGATAATGATGAAAATATGACTAATGCCTTTATGGAAGATATGTCCAGCGTACTTGTGCCGGTAGCCAGAAATGTGAAGGTGGAAGTCCTCTACAACAAGCACCTTTTATTCGCCCAGCTGATGGGCTATCCGATGGAGCAAAAAAGTGACGGCAAGCTGACGTTTAAGATCAAAAATTTTTTCAGCGGAATGGATCAGATGGCTATGGTCAAGTTCACGCTGAAAGACCCGAGCAAAGATATTGAGAGCATCCCCGTCACCATCAAGCTGAGCTATACCGATGCGCGGACGAATAAGCCTGTCGAGAAAACAACACTCGCACCCCTTAAATGGTCTGAAGCCAGCGGCGAGCTTGAATACCTGATCGACCAGGATCAGAAAAAATTATATGCGGTTGCCGTTATGAACCAATCCATTAAAGTGATGGCGGAAGCTTTCCAGAAGAATGACAGAGCGGGAGCCAAAGCAACCCTGGAAAATTGCATGGCTGAAATGAAAAAGCTTTTTCCACAGGCGAGCGATGAGCAGGTAAAGACACTGATGCAACAAATGCAGAATTATATCGATATGCTTAATGCGCTAAAGTAGAAAAAAGAAAGGTTATGAAACGCTCTCTTCGTAAGAGAGAGTTTCATAACCTTTTTGAAATTTGAGATTTTAACTTTGGTGCTTTATCTGACTAGTTTCGCCTTTATTGGAGATTTTCTCCAATAAGCTCAGGCGTAATTCTCACCTTTTACTTAGCCACATTCTCTTTCGCCGGCAGCAGGAATGCCCTGACATCTTCCGGCGTGTTAAATTTCTTGTCCGATTTTTTCATCAGAAAGCTGTACTTCTTTACGTCCTTGGACATTGAAGCAAAATCATTTTCGTCGAAGAGGGCCAGTGTTTCCTTATCAATCACGGTAAACAGAATATTTCTTCCGGATTTATTATAATTCACCACCGGGCTTTCTGAATCATAATTATAGATCTTCACCAGTGTATTACGGCTTTTTTCGATGTGAAAAATATCTCCAAAGAACCTGTCATTACCTGCTTTGAATATAGCTGCGACCGTTGCCTGATCCTTATATTGAACTGGACAATCCGAATTGTAAATCCCGAAATTGCTGATGGAGAATACTCTGATCACCTCGGCGGTACCAAGATTTGCTTTTGCCTTCATCCAGTCTTCATCCTTTTTCTTCCAGGCTTTCTGTTGCTCTTCCCATTCCTGCTGCCGCTTCTTTTGTTCCTTTGCCCACTCTTCCTGCTGTCTTTTCCACTCTTCCTCCATTTTCTTTTCCTTTTCTTTACGGTCTTTCAGCTTTACTTCGTATTGCCTGAATTTGTCCCGATACACCTTCATGACAGCCACCGAATCTTTTCCTTCATAAACCGGATACACAGAGAAGGTTTGTGACTTGCCGCTTTTAGTAAAGGTTAGATTATAATTGATGCCCGGCTTTCCATAGCTCATGCTTACATTATCCCACTCGATCTGGTAGAGCGACTGATTGAATGTCTTGTTTTCCGGGCCGACTTCGAACAGCAGGTTTTTATATTCATACATCTCCGGAAATTCATTGGGATCTACATCGACGTTGAAACGGTAGCGCTCGTTTTTTGCTTTAACCGGTTTAACCGGTTTGGTTTTTTCGATAGTGGCGATCTCCGTTTTAACCTTAGTGATTTCCGAATTATCTCCCTCAAAGGCAACATCCACTCCGGGATAAGAGTAAGATGCACTATCCAAATCCTCTTCTCCTCCTCTCCCCACTTTTAAATCTACCACTGTTCCTTTAGGGAGATAAAGGCCGGGAGCATACTCTTGATCTAATACAAGATTCTGGAAAGGAGAGCTAACATATATAATTTTACCAATACTAAAACCAAAGGCTCTTAAAGTAAGCTCAGCAGAATGCTGGGATCCATTGATTAATCTTGGCATTTTGATTTTGTCAATTTCCTCAATTTTATCTTTGCCCCTATAAATCCAGTTCCTGCCAACCGTATCCAGCTCATACATGTTATAGTGTGTACCCTCGTGCGCAGACACCATCCGGATCTCGATTTTTTTGTCTGCAGCCATCTGTACCGCAGTACCATTCTGCGAAGCTTTAATCTCCATCATACCAGCCGACTCGAGCTGGTAATGAGCGCCGGCAGAGTCATAGCCCATTGGAATACCACTCAGGAAAAAATCAACGGCATCGCGGAACTCACGGTACCGGATATCGACTTTGCCAAGAATCATTTTTCCTGCGGGATCGACAAATGCTTGAGCCGGGATAATGATCATGGAGCCGCTGGCTGATGTAATCTTACCTCCTGCCTTGGCATCCACTGAAAATTCCTCAAAAGGAATCTGTACATTTTTCATTGGCAGATCCACAAACTTAGTAAGCTGAAGTTGGCCTGCCTCTGGTTTGAGAGTAAGCTTCACCCGTTGCTCCGTTCTATAGGTGCTTATCGCGATAATACTCAGCAGAGACAAGCCTGCCAGACCGATAAACCAGAATGAGAGGTAAAAAGGTCTTCTTTTTTTATGGGCTTTCAGCAGGTCCTCAAAATTTCTCTTCGAGGCAATTTCCTCAGAGCTGATTTTTTTGCGGTCCATATTTATTTTTCCTGGTTTCATAATGCTTTTGATTTTTGCTGGAACATCAGTTTCATGCGGTCGAGAATCCTGTATAATTTTACCTTGGCATTGTTTTCGGTAATGGCCAGGATCTCCGCTATTTCTTTAAAAGGTTTACTTTCGAAAAATCTCATTTCGATCAGCTGCAAGTCATCATCTGGAAGATCCTTGATCGTGTCAAGGAGCAGCCGATGATGCTCTTCGGTATTCTGCGCCTCCATTTCTGAAAACATCTCCGTGATCTGCACACTCTCTATATTGAGCGTGCGCACTGCTTTGCGGTCTTTGAAAAGCTGATACACTTCGTTTCGCGCGATTCTGTACAGCCAGGAAGCGAAGGGCACGCCCTTATCTTCGTAGCGGTGCAGATTGCTCAGTGCTTTCAGGAATACCTGAGCGGTAAGATCGAAAGCCTGGTCTTTGTCATCCATCCGCTGGTAAATGAAACGGAAGATGGGCTCGTGGTAGCGCTCATACAGAGGAGCGAACCGGGCCGGATCTTTCTTCGATGCCTTGATAAGCTCCGCTTCTTCAAGCATCAGATCCTTGCTGATATGATAGGTACTTATGGTCATAATTTTACCATGGTTTTTTGATCTTTAATTTATCTTTGGCCGCTTTGGCCAGGGAGTCTTTTTGTGCCTGTATTCTATCGTCCGCCTGCCTCTTTATCCTCTCCTGTTCCAGTCTTGCTCTTTCTTCAGCATCTCTTTTCGCTTTGTCAGCATCATCTTTTGCTTTCTGCACATTAGAATTACTATTTATGACATTTCTTTTTCTTTCTTCTTTAATCTTTCTCACTCTCATAGTACCTTGTTGCCTATCTGACTTTGAGCGAACACGCTATGAAATACCGTCAGCAGAACGGCTAATAAGAATATTCTTTTCATTGTGCGTTCACTCCCGTTTTTATAACCGTATCCTTTTGTACCGGCTTATCTTTTCTTTTCCTTATTTTATCCAGCCTAGCTCTCTGAATAGAATCCTTCTTCGTCCGATCCGCCCCATAACTTTCCCAATTAACTATGTCTGGTTTAATAAGCGGTGCTTGCTTTACAGGATTCTTTCTAACCTTCATCGTTCCCTTCCGGACAAGCGTAGTTTGTGCATCAGCTTTCGAAACAGCGAACAACATAAAAAACAGCATACCTAAAATCCTGATCATACTTTTTATTTTAACTGATGACTTATTTTCTTTCTCACCTTCATCGTTCCCCGCTTTGGCGGCTCCTGCGAACTGGCCTCCAGAAACGGTATAAGCAATAAAAGCAACATCAATAATTTTTTCATCGGGGATGATCTGTTCCAAAACCGGTCTCAAAAACCTGATTTCGGACTTATAACTTCAGTTCTTTAAAAAGATACAAGGGAAACAGAAATTTTTTTTGAAGAGCGGGAGCCTGTAAAAATCAAAAGCCAATATACCCGCTGAGGTTAAAGCTCATCGGCATGACGCTTGGAACATCATCCACCCGATGGCCGATGAATTTACGATGTTGCTGCTTCACATACTGGCCTCTGCTGTTATATCCATAGGTGGAATAGGTATAATAATATCCATACCTCATGGGACCCGGGAAATAGAAGGCAACACCGGCATCCAGACCTACCCTTATCTTTTTCCCTCCCTGAAATTTTATCAGGTGAAAAAGATTCACTTTTGGATTGATCCAGAAGGCATCCTGGGCCATTAAAGCCTTGGAATCGGGTATGCTGTATGTGCGCAAGGATGCAGGCGGAAAACCGTGAAACCGAACAGACATGGAGCAATAACCAATCCCTACGGTAATTAGTAGTTGCTGCAGATTGTAGGGATTCAAAGGCGAAACTCCTAAATGAAGGGCTATACTGCCTCTCCTGGGCGACACTGGCGAACTCGTAGCAAAAAGGCTTTCATGCCTCCATGCCAATCCGTACACAAAGTGATTTTTAACAGCAAATCCTTCCAGTCCGTAATTAAAAAAAGTATTGGTGCTTAATCCACCATTGGTATGATCGGCCATCCATTGTCCGAATTTATCAGTATTCAGGGAAGAACTGCCGAACATAATCCCCAGGGTGCCATTAAACTCTTTATCATTCTTTCCTGTCTGCGAACCCTGGCCCGATACCGCAAAAGCCGATAGCCATAGGCTTAGATGGAGCGTAAAAAGGCAAAAAATACGGATCGGTTTAACCATAGCGCGCGCGGTCTAACCAAATATAGAAAAAATAAGTGTGGGGCTGAAAAATACGGAAAGGATAGTTTCAAATCATCTTCCTGAAAACCCGTTTTTTAAGTATCTTGAATACAAAAGTAACACAGTCAAAAACCAGATGCTCAGAAACTTCACCATTTTCAGCAAACTTGTGATTTCCTACCTTTTGCTGGGGATTTTCACGGTGGTGATTGTTTCTATTTTTTTCTACCAGGCATTTAAAACAGCACTCATTGAAAGAACTTCTGCACAGCTTTCTTCGATCAACGTGCTTAAAAAAGATCAGATTGAATCGTATCTCCGCAATGCTACCAACGACAGCCTTCTCAGGCCTGTAGATGAGAAGATAATGTCCGGTGTGGAGTCCATTTTATTCATCCGGGCCGGAATGGGCAATACCGGAGAATCGTATATAGTGGGGGAAGATTCCACCATGAGAACAAAGTCCAGGTTCTTTCCGAAAACCAGGCCTTCGGAAATTAAAGTAACTACATCATCGACCAGGCTGGCTTTTGCAGGAAAGGAAGGCGTGCATCATACCAGAGATTACAGAAATGTAGAAGTGCTGAGTGCTTACAGAAAACTGAATATAAAAGGACTCGACTGGGTCATCATTTCAGAAATTGATTTTGAGGAAGCCCTGATGCCAGTTCATAAGGTCAGAAATTACATCATCCTGATCGGTTTCATCATTTCAGTGATCATCGTCCTGATTACACTCTATATCTCCCGGAGAATTTCCAGTCCGATTCTAAAGCTCAAATCCATTATACTGGATCTTTCAAAAGGGATCCTTCCTCCTGAAAAAATTCTTCCCAGCTCACACGATGAGATCGCCCAGATGACAGAAGCCCTGAACGAGCTGATTGAAGGACTTAAAAGAACTTCGGATTTCGCCTTCCATATCGGCAGCAATGATTTTAACAAAAGCTTTCAGCCACTCAGCGACAAAGACGTGTTGGGTCTTTCCCTGCTGCAGATGCGCGATAAATTAAAGATCATCCAGGAGAAAGAGATCAGCTTTATCAGAGCACGGTCTTCTGCATTGCTTGAGGGACAGGAAAACGAACGGACAAGGCTTGCACGGGAACTGCACGATGGCCTGGGTCAGATGCTGACGGTGGTGAAACTCCGGTTAAGTGCTATAGAAGAAAATCATACGCTGAATGAAATCCGAAGCTTGCTGGACGATACTATTGCCGAGGTACGAAGAATCTCGAATAACCTGATGCCGAATGTTCTGCTTGACTTCGGACTAGAAGCCGGCTTAAGACTGCTTTGCAAAAATACAGGAGAATATGCGGGCATTACTATTGAATTCAGCTTTGCGCAAACAGAAAGCTCACCGGTGAATTTCGACGTGAGCATTGGTTTGTACAGGATCGCGCAGGAAGGATTAAATAATGCGATCAAATATTCGGGAGCATCCAAAGCCAGGGTTTCGGTCTTACAGTATAAAGACCGGATCAATATGGAAATAAGCGATGAAGGAAAAGGATTTGTACTCAACGACTATTATTCAGACAGCAGGGAACGGAAAGGCATCAAAAACATGCGGGAGCGCGCCAAACTGCTGAACGGAAACTTTACCCTTGAATCTGTACTTAATAAAGGAACAACCATAACCGTGGAAATACCACTATAAAACTATGATGGATAAAATAAGAATCATACTGGCAGATGACCACATCCTGGTAAGAGAAGGATTTAAATCGCTCCTTGCAAAAAAGAAAGAGTTTGAAGTGGTAGGAGAAGCGGAAAATGGAAAGGCCCTGCTCGAACTGCTCGAAAACCTGAGCGCCGATGTACTGCTGGTCGATATTTCGATGCCTCAGATGAATGGCATTGAAGCCATCGCCCAGATGAAAAAGATTAATCCGAATCTGAAGTTTATTATGCTCACCATGCATGAAGAAGCTGAATACATCCTTAAGAGCATACAGGCAGGCGCCAATGGTTACCTCCTAAAAAATGTGGAGCTGGATGAGTTGGAGAATGCGATTAAGACCGTAGCAAACGGAGGAAAATATTTCAATTCCACCGTTTCAAATATTATGATTGAAAATATTTCCAGAAACCCTGATCCCAATAAAGAAGAACTTTCAGAACTCACTGCCCGGGAAAAAGAGATCCTGCAATATGTAGCCGATGGATTAAGCACCAAGCTTATCGCCGATAAACTTTCCATCAGCGCCAGAACCGTGGAAACGCACAGGGTACATATTATGAAAAAACTCCAGGTAAGCAACGGAGCGGAAATGGTCAAAAAAGGAATTGAGCTAAAGATCATCCGATAACTATTATTGTATGCATTTTTTGTTGAAAGAAAGTAGAAGTATGTCGATCAGACAGCCTTATTTAATTAACCTTCCCTTCTAATCTTGTTTTAATCTCAGGCACCAATCGCCTTCCAATTTCGTTTAATTACACAAATAGCTATGCCTATACTCCGCTATCGGTATTTCTACCTACCTATCAATTTCATAAACTGCTTATAGCCTTATACACATAAGCGCTGATACCCATGCCTGTGCTTGCTGAGTAAATTTGTATCAATACAAAACACAGCAACGCTATGAAAAAATTTATATTAGTTACATGCCTCGCCTTAGCAGGAAGCTATAGCGTCAGCAAAGCACAGCAAGGATACGATCCTAACTATAAACATCAGGCTGGTAAAACAGCGGATCACTCCATCGACTATGTTACCATTCAGGAACAGTCGGGTACAGGACATGATGCCAACTATAAGCATCAGGCGGGAAGAAGACAGCAAAGCAGAAAAAATGCGCTGACCCTTCCTACAGGAGGAACCAGAAAAGATGGAAATTACAAACATCAGTTTCCATCAAGATAAGTAAATAGTAGTAGATAGGTTGGGATAAAAGGAGGTTCAGTAGAGGGCCTCCTTTTTTTATTGGATAACTCAATCGTACCCACATCAAATCGGATAAAGGTTAGTTAAGTTTTTTAAACCTGTAACCCATTCCAATCTGGCCGGTATATTCCGTCTGACCAAAATAATTTTTATTCCCTTTTATCCTGCTGAATACGCCAAAATCTGCCGTAATGAAGCCATACATACGCGAACCGTTTAAAGACAGCTGAACAGGGATACTAATATTATAAGTTTTAAAATAATGATTATTTGTAATGGCTGTCTTAATAACATATCCATTAAGCTGCTGTCCGTTTAGGCCCTGGCTGCGGGTGGTCGAAAAGAGCAACAAATGATTATTAATACCAACACCTACCTGAAATTTCTTATCTGCTCTTAACAAGTACAGGATTGACATATTTAAATAACTGTTGCTGGTAGTAGACATAGAATTTCCCAGTGAGTTATTGTTTGCATCTGTAAAGCTCAGACTTTGCCTGATACTTCTCTTTTCAGCCTGTACAGATATCTTCAATGCGGCGCTTTGTTTGAGCGTATATCTGCCAGCCAGTCCGTAAAAATATCCCAGGAAAGGCAGACTATATGAGGCATCTCCGGTTAAATCATATTTACTATGATGCAATACCTTTGTACCGTTTACGCCTGCTTCCAGTGAAATTGGAAATTTCTGCGCCCGGGCCTCCAGCACAAAGAGCAGAAAAAGGCAGAAAAATATTCTATTCATAATTAATGGATAATCACGATCTGATGTTCTTCCAATTTATTATCGATCAATACCTGAGCGATGATTGTTTGTGATTGATACCCGGAAAGATTAAGTGTAACACTAGGATTAATACTTGTACCGCTATAAATAAGACTGGAATTTTTTCCATCCAATATTCTGATCTCGCAATAAACCGGATTCGAATTTGTATAAGCGTTTATGGTAACATAATTAGACGCTGGATTTGGAAAAACAGAAACAGTATGGGAATAATTTCCTTTCAGCTTAGGGTTGACCGGCTTGTCACAGGCTGCGCTTAAGACAAGCAGCAACATCAGATAAAAATATGATTTCATAAAATTGTATTGTATAAAGGTATTTATTCCTTCTGTAAAAAGGATGATTACAGACCAAAAAAAATCCCCTTTGTTCAAGGGGATTTTTTTATTTATTCAAGGATTATTTCGGAAATGCAAAAATATTAAGTATGCTCAGCCTTGTTCAATCAGCTACGATATTTATAGGGATGCCGCTTGTTAAACCCTTGGTAGCAA
>JBJMLY010000266.1:0-3393 GCA_045805025.1 Cytophagaceae bacterium
ATCGGCTTTTTCTATCCTTTGCTTCAATCCCTCTGAAGCTTTTACAAGGGGTAGTCTCACTTCATTTTTGCAGATATTCCTCAATTTCAGGGCTTCTTTTATCCCTACAGGATTACTTTCTTCATACAGAAGGGGATTAATATCGGAGAATGCTTTTAAATTCTCTGAGGCTTTCTTAAAATCCCCTGCCAGGGCTTCCGATACCATTCCTGAAAATCTTTTGGGATAAGCATTGGCAATCACCGAAATTACCCCGCTTGCTCCCATGGAAATAAGAGGAACAGTCAGCAGGTCATCTCCTGAAATAAAGAGAAAATCTTTAGGAGCATTTTTTAGTATATAAAGAGCCTGTGTAAGATCTCCGGAAGCTTCTTTTACACCGATTATATTTTTCACTGCTGCCAGTCTTACGGTTGTTGCTCCGCTCACATTGCTTCCGGTACGGCCTGGAACGTTATAAACTATAACCGGAACAGGGCTTGCTTCAGCCACGGCTTTGTAGTGCTGATAAATGCCTTCCTGGGAAGGTTTATTATAATAAGGACTAACCGAGAGCAGGGCGTCCACGCCCTTGAAATCAGTCGATTTGATCCGTTGAATCACCTCGGCCGTATTATTACCGCCAATCCCGTATACGACCGGTAGCTTTTTGCTGTTTTCGCGGATAACAAAAGAGAGTATAGCTGTTTTTTCTTCTGCCGTGGTAGTGGCAGACTCGGCCGTAGTTCCATTAACGACCAGGTAGTTTACAAATTCAGAGGTGTATGAAAGCAATTTTCGCAGCCCTTCATAATCAATGGATCCATCTTCTCCCATGGGAGTTACCAGCGCAACCCCCGTACCTGAAAATTTACTGTTCATTGAGACTCAAGTTTTTTAGTATAGATCATCATACTTCTGACCAGCACGTCGATTTTTTCCTCCGGCTTCAGATCAATCATGAGCTCAAAAAGCTTTCTTTTATTTTTGAAATGATAACCTATGCGGAATTTCGCCTGGCTGCGCAGGAGAATATTTTCGTAAGGCAAAAATGGTGAAATATTAATACAATATAAATAGTCGAATTCTGTTTTTGTGAATTTATTTACTTTTTCCTGTTTAAAGTCCCCGTTCCACTCGATTTCATTATTGGTAAGCTCGGTAAAATCGAAATCATAGATCCGGTTCAGGGACTTATCGATAAAGCATATTGCCTGGACCTGCTTTCCATCTTTCTGCAAACCTGCGATAAATTCATTGATGACTTTATTAAAATTGGGATCGGGGTTTTTGATCAGCACCCCGATATTGACTGCTTTACTATAGCTGGTCGCCTGCCTCTTTATCTGGTGAGCATTGAGGTAATAAAAATTCTTCAGCAGGTAACTTATTTTTTTGATCACGCTTCCAGCATTTTAATAAACTCATTTTCCGAAATGATTTTTACTCCCAGTTTTGTAGCTTTCTCAAGCTTGGCCGGCCCCATGTTATCGCCAGCTACCAGGTAATCGGTTTTGGCCGAAACAGAAGATGCTACTTTGCCACCATTCTTTTCGATCTTTTCCTTCAGTTCGTCTCTGCCGAAAACGGAAAAAACTCCCGAAATCACGAAAGACTTCCCGCCCAGCATTTCACTTTCCATTTTCAGTTCGGTTTCCTCCGCGCTGAACTGCAGACCAGCCTTTTTCAGACGTTCAATGTAGGTACTGTTCTCCGGATGGCTGAAGAAATCCAGTACACTTAAAGCTATTTTGTCACCGATTTCCGGAGCCTCGATCAACTGCTCATAAGTGGCTCCGGCAATACGATCGATGTCTTTAAAATGCTTTGCCAGCTTTTCAGCCACGGTACTTCCTACATAACGAACACCTATGGCAAAAAGCACATTTTTGAAAGGAACAGTTTTTGATTTTTCCAGTCCTTTTATAATGTTCTGCGCCGATTTCTCTCCAAACCTTTCGAGTCCGGCCAGTTTTTCCATGCTCAGATCATACAGATCGGCAGGATTTCTCACCAGGCCTTTTTCGAAAAGCTGATCGATGGTCTCCGGTCCGAGCCCCTCAATATTCATCGCTTTGCGCCCAATAAAATGCTCCATGCGGCCCTTGATCTGGGGCGGACAGCCATTTTCATTCGGACAATAATACGCAGCTTCGCCTTCGGTCCTGACGAGAGGAGTATTACATTCCGGACATTCCTTAATGAAGCCTGCCGGTTTGCTGTTCGCAGGTCTTTTACTGAAGTCTACGGAAGTTACTTTCGGGATAATTTCGCCTCCTTTCTCCACAAAGACTGTATCGCCCACACGAATGTCCAGTCTTTCTATTTCATTGGCATTATGCAGGGATGCTCTTTTAACTCTGGTGCCAGCTAATTGCACAGGCTTTAGATTGGCGACTGGTGTTACTGCGCCGGTTCTTCCTACCTGGTATCCGATCGATTCGAGCAGGGTAGAGGCGGCCTCCGCTTTGTATTTATAGGCAATTGCCCAGCGGGGACTTTTGGCGGTAAATCCCAGGGCTTCCTGATGCTCGTAACTGTTCACCTTGATCACGATCCCATCGGTTCCCAGAGGAAGTTTGAAACGCTCTTTTTCCCAATGGTCAATATATTTTTTAAGCTCTGCAACGTCTTTGCATTTTTTGTAGGTCGGAGAAATATGGAAGCCCCATTCTTTCAGCCGTTCCATCGAATCATAGTGGGTTTCAGCCGGAATATCATCTCCCAACAGCGAATACACGAAGCAATCAAGCTTGCGTTTCGCTACAACGCCCGAATCCTGCATTTTAAGTGTTCCAGAGGCGGCGTTTCTGGGATTGGCCAGGAGCGGTTCTCCGATTTCGTCTCTTTCCTTGTTGATCTTTTCAAAGGTTTCCAGGGGCAGAAACACTTCTCCTCTCACTTCAAAAATTTCCGGAATATCCTTGCGCTGAATGCTGAGAGGAATGGTTTTAATCGTTTTTGCATTGATGGTGATATCGTCTCCACGCACGCCATCGCCGCGGGTAACGGCTGTTTTCAGAATACCTTTTTCGTAAGTAAGGCTTATGGCCACGCCATCGAACTTTAATTCGCAGATGTATTCAAAATCATCACCAATCACTTTCCTGACGCGCTCGTCAAAGTCCTTAAGCTCTTCCTCCGAATAGGTATTGCCCAGTGAAAGCATGGGGTATCGGTGGGTCACCTGCTTAAATTCTTTACTGATGGTGCCGCCGACGCGCTGGGAAGGGGAGTCTTCTTTCTTTAGTTCGGGAAATTGGGATTCAAGAGCAATAAGCTCTTCCAGAAGCTTGTCAAAATCATAATCAGGGATTTCGGAAGTATGCTTCTGATAGTATTGATAATTGTAATGATTAATCTTTTCAGTTAATTCTTTGATCCGCGTCTGTGCCTTTTTTACATCCATGGTAC
>JBJMLY010000267.1:0-13193 GCA_045805025.1 Cytophagaceae bacterium
CTCATAAACAGGTGCATGAAGTATAGTTCCGCTCAGCGCGTCCCAGATTTCGGGCTTTTTATTTTCTACCCGGAATTCAGCGACAATGTTTTCCGTCTTTCTCCGCTGATTGGTCATAAAATAAACTTCCTGATTGTCGATGGTTCTGTGAAGGTACAGCACTGGTGCATCGCCGCTTTCGGAAGTGAACTCAAAATCGCATTGCAGACCGGTCAGATTCAAAATTTCCGACATAGGCTGCCCCCAAAAAACTCGTCCTTTACCCAGGTTGCGATCAACTATATTCTGAGGCTCACCCCAAATTCTTCGTATAATTTCGGCGAACTCCGCTTCGGATTCTTTTGAATTCAAGCCAGGTGTACCGGAAGGCGGAGCTCCTACCACTGTTAATCCGTCATTGATAAATCCTTCGATCTTCTTCAGTAAATCGATGCTGATGGTCTTATAGCTCTGTAGCACCAGTATCCGGTAACTCATGCCATCGGGCAATACCAGGCGGCTATTGATCACCTTCGCTTTATTGAGCAACACTTCTGCATTGATCAAATCATAATCGTAGCCTGTTGGTGGTATTGGATTTAATTCTTCCCGGTTGACAATCGTATATACGCCCGGATCTTCTCCCGTAAAATACGCCAGGTCCGCCACAAACAGTCCCTGCTGTAACAGGCTCTGGCAACGCGTCAGATACTTCAACCATCCGCTGCCCTGCTCCCACCATGTATTCGTACGGTCAAAATGAATACCCCATGGCCCCATAGTCATCCCCGGAAGCGCATTTTCATAAGCCTGATGAGCGAACCGATGAATGATCATCCGGTTAATGCCGTTTGAAAAAGCCTTATCCCCCACTGCTTTCATCATAAAGGGATATTCCTGCCAGCGTGCCGATTCAGGCTCGCCGGTGAAAGCTTCCGCCCCGGTTATTTTCTGTGCGTTCACATGGGCCATGGAAGAGGCCAGCTTGCAGGTGCGCTTCATCATTAAATTATTCTGGAAGATCGACGAAAGCCCATTCCAGAATTCTCCCATCAGCGAATCCGCTCTGGAACCTATCTGCATTTCCTCCATCGGACCGCGGTCGTAAGGCTGAATGAACGAGATTATTCCCCGATCATTGCAGAGCTGGTCAAACTTTCCATAGTAATTATCGGCGAGCAGGTCTGCCTGCGTCCTTCTCAGATCCCAGAGAACCCGGTCTGTTGTTTCAATATCTGACACAATCCTTCCTGTCATGGCAGGAAGATATTGAATGATGTCGTAGTGATTGCGTTCCTTAAAAATTCTTTCAAAACCGGGTGTCCAGTTCTGCATACCCACTTCGTAAGAGTCGATCTCCAGCCCCATCTGCCCTTTCTTTACCAGCGGACCGATGGCAGGAAGAAGAATATCCATCATCTTATTAAAATGGAACGTAATCGCTTCCTGACTATACTTATCGCATTCCAGTCCCAGACCAGAGTCAGGTGCCGCGTGGTTGACCTCGCCTACAGGTGTAAATCCGATGCGTAAAATCGTCCATCTTCCTTCAGGCGCCGACCAGTTTAATTCACCTTCGGCAGACATGTAGGGCGTTACATCAATAATATCCTTTACCGGCACGACGTCGCCGGCCGGATCGGTAAGCTCTTTTTTTCCTGTGCCATTGTATTGAAAGTTGGCCCGCTTCCGCCAGTCTTCGAATTTATGAATGCCTGAAAAATGGATCTGTGAATAAGCTCTGTCGTGATCCGTTCGGAGGCGGAAAAACGTAGCCTGTACTTCCGGAAAATCGATCTCTACTGACTTCACCCGCTCATGATGAACCGCATCGCTGTGAATCCGGATCTTATAAAGCTCTTTAAACTCTTTCCCGTTGTCAGATGCTTCGAGAACAATTTCTTCTTCTCCGACAAAACCATCGCTATCCTTTTCTGCGCGGCTTGTTATGAAGGATAAAGAGCGGGCCTTGAATGGCTTTTTAAACTCGAACTGCAGCCATGCCTGATTTCCTGCGGTGCGCGTTACAAGGGTATAGTCGCTTTCTTTTATTGATTTTAATTTGACCGCTCCGGTTGCGGAGGTGATTTTTGATACCAGCTCATCCAATTGAGCCTCATGGGCTAAAGAAGGATAGGCCAGCACAGCTATTTCCCGGTAGTAATCATGTTTATGAAAAGGTTTTGGCAAACGCAGCTTTGCCGTTTTTCCTCCCTGAATAAAAGTCTCGCTCCAGGTCAGCTGCTGCATGGCTTTGTCGGGCGTGATCCAGGGGCCTCCGCTGGAAGACCAGCCCGGACAATTATGCATGGTAAATGCCAGGCCTAAGCGGGCCGCTTCATTGACCGCATGTTTTTTTAATTCCAGCCATGCAGGACTAAGATATTCAATGGGACCTTTGGGAATTCCGGTCCCGGCATCAAAATTAAAAACGCCTCCTATTCCCACCCGTTTCATGGCTTCCAGGTCATTCGTGATGCCTTCTTTCGTCACATGGCCGTTCATCCAGAACCACATGGTGTATGGCCTGGCAGCATCTGCCGGATTGAAAAAGCTTTGATCCAGGCCTGAAAACTCTTCGGGAGAAAATGCGTGCACGATTCCGGAAGGCAGAACCAGCGTAACCATTCCGGCCAGGCCTGACAACTTAATAAATCTACGTCTATCCATTCACTAAAATTTACAGATTCCGCTTCAGCAGTTATAATTTCACCATTTCTATTAACAGACTTTAACGACGTCCATATCCAGCAGCTGTCCCAGCTTCTGGATTTTACTTCCTATATGTCCAATTCCTATTGCGCAATGATGAGCCGGCCCCTGCGCGTTCCAGCTGTTGACGAAATTTCTGGCTCCGATGGAAAACTTATAACGACTGTTCGTATTGCCTATCTGCAAAATCGGGCCCGGAACCGATTCGCCTTCGGCCAGCAGCAGCATGAGTCCTCCTCCTCTTTTCTCCACGACGGAGAGCAAAGTAACCGGACCATTTTTTACACTCATTTCTACCGAAACACCTTTACCGACTTTCCCATGATACACATGCAGAGGACGCACCTTTGTCTTTCCTTCGGCAATGGCTATATGTCCCGGACCGTCGTGGCCCATCAGTACAACATCTTCGTTGAAATCCATGGCATAATATTCCGTGAACGAACCGCCTGCGCCAAAGCAGTCCATAATTTTCATGGCCTGCACATTTTTTATCTCATACTCACCCGCCACCGGAATTCCCCGTGCAGTGAGCAATGAATTACCCAGAATAATCGAGCTGATAGCTTCTTCGTTTTCGATATTACCAGTGCCTTTGTAATAATAAGCCATCGAACCCAGTTTGTATTTTTCAATCAACCTGTCCATCGCTACAGAAGTAACAGCCGCCTTCTGCATTTCTTCTGCCGGACAATCAGGCTGCACGTCAAATGTATCGTAGAACAATTTTAGTCTTTGATCGGCTTCCTCTCTGCTCACTTCCTTTCTGAGCGTGGCGAGCTCCTCCACTTCGATCAGATCAATATGACCGCCGAAGCTGGCATATTGCTGGGTGAGATCGGTATAGATATCGAGCATACCGCTGTAATAATGTCCCATGCATCCCAGTCGGTTATAAGCCATCGTATGCACAACGTTTGCTGCCTCAACCCATTCCTTTGCTTCGTTCCAGCACGCTTCGTCGTTATGAAGCATTCCCGTGATCTGATGGAATTTTATTCCGATACGGTTGAAGACATTGGCAATTTCCGGGACCGGACAAGCGGAGCAATAGGCCAGCCATTCGCCGGTCATCTTCGTGCGGTCGGTCATCGTATTGAAAGATGCGTAATCAATCGCCGCTTCCGGAGAGATATTCAGAATAATTACAGGCACCTTCGCTCTCTGCACCACGGGTATGACCGTGGAAGACAAAGCATAGGTGCTCACGTACAGAAAGATCAGGCCCACATCCTCTTTCTTAAATAAAGCCCCTGCCTCAAATGCTTTATCAGGATTGTCAACCAGGCCCGCGTTTACTACCTGAGGTCCGCAGGCAGAAAGTCTGTCGTGAACGATATCAAGATACCCTTCGAGCCGTTCTTTTAAACCGTTAAACTGCGGCCAGTAAGTATCAAGGCCTATCCCGAATAATCCGATCTTTAGTGATGGAGCTGTTTTTTCGATTGTTGTTTTTTCCATATGCAGAAGATTTCTGATACGCCGATGTACTTTTTTATGTAAATACCTGAAACTGATTTACTGATTATTTATATCAATCCCTCTAAACAGAAGGTAAAATATAAATTATTTACATGATAACTTTATTTAAAAAAATAAGTATCCTGCTCTGTCCTGTGTGGGTTTGAATTTCAATCAACAGATGTAAATGTTACCAAAAACGGATCAAGATCAATCACTAAATATCAGCTATTGGATACTTTCCCCTCCACGCCCCGGAGAGGGCGAGCATAGAGGACGTGGCTGTATCCGAGCCGCATAACCCACGCTGCCCTCCGTGGCGGGCCCAAGTCCGGATAAGGCTTTGTTCGTTTTCTTTTGGGCAAGCAAAAGAAAATGAACAAAGCCAATAGTTGGCAGAGAGTCAGATAATAATATGTATGCTCACGGAGATGGTATTGTGCCACTTGGATACAGCCGCATGGAGCGGAAAAGCATCGAATATATATCTAGTAATTAACTTTGAATCTTTTGAGTAAAATTTACACCCTTATCTAATCATTATACCAATAAAAATATTCATTGAAACATTCTATCGCTACTATATACCCGCAAACAAAAATCAATACGAACGCAAGACTTAACAAGTCAATTTTCTTCCCCTTAGACAACATAAGCAATGTTACCAGAATCCATCCCAATGTCATTGAAAATGCTAAGGAACCCAAAACCATTTCAATGTAAAACAAAAGAAAAGAATCATAATGGGGAGAGAAATCACCAAACTTTAGATAATAAATTATTACTTGTAAATAATAAAGAATAGACCAAACAAAAGGAACCCAAGAAAATGCTCTTTGAAATTTACTAAAATCTTCCATACCAATTTCTTTGTAACACTCTAAACAACGACGGGCTTATTTAAACTATTGCTCAAAGAGAATTTCTGCGGATGACAGCAAAAGGATTCTCGGCTTTCGCAAAGGACTTGTCAAGGATCAGGCTGGCGGCTTTGGCGCCCATGCTTTTGAAATCGGTGGAGATCACGGTGAGGCCGTCGAATAAAAGTTCTTTCAGTGGATCTTCATTATAGGAAATAATTCCTACTTCTTCTCCGATCTTCAGATTTTTCGCTTTCACCTGTTTCAGAAACTGCACCAGGTCATTCTCCTCCAGGATGACATAGGCTTCACCTCTTTTTATAAATTCTACCCCTGTATCGATCCTGTATCTGATCGAATTGGAACCGCAGAACCGTATAAAGCCGCCTTTGATCCCGGCAGGATGGTAACTGCCGTTGGGAAAGACCAGTACCATCTCCTGGTACTTTTCCAGCAGATCGGACAATCCTTCAAGCGCCAGAAAAATATCCTTTTCAAAATTCTGGTACACGCTGCTGTACTGCTTATGACTGATGCCTTCGATGTCTTTATCAAGCAGTATGAGCTTGCCTTCGGGGATCTGATTCAGGACAGCGCTCACATCGGCAGCAGGATCGGTAAAATGGGAGATGATTACGTAATAATTATACTTGCCCAGACTTTCATTCACAAACTCTTTAAACTTCTTCTGGTCGTTATTATAAATGAACAGGTCAACATTACCTTTTTCACCGATCGTGTTGACAAAAGCATCCCAGATTATCTTTTTGTAATCGCTGAGCTTATTGAACAGAAGAAATATTTTAACGCGCTCGGATATATCGGTCTTATTAATAAAATAACCTTTGCCCGGCACCGATTTAATAATACCCTTGCTCCTCAGCTCCGCATAGGCCTTTTCCACAGTATCTCTGGACAAATAATATTCTTCGCTTACTTCATTGATGGAGGGCAGCTGATCTTCCTTTTTTAATTGCCCAAGGTCGATGGAATCAATGACCGATTGTACAATCTGTCTGTATTTGGGAGTACTGGAATTATTATCGATTTTAAATAAACTCATTCTCAATTCGTATAAAAGCTATCGCAGGCAGGATAGTACAGGACTGATTTATGGATACAGAAGTATATTTTTATATCAGTCAATCTAAATATACCCTAAAACCCATAAATTATGATCATTTTCAGCCGATAAAACCCTTCATCACCCGGACAAATGAACAACAATAATACCTTAAAAAAATTATTTTTCCTGCTATTTCTGGCCGGGATTGGCCTGAATGCGCAAAGTCAGGCTTTGACAGTTGATATCCAGAACGATATCCTGCAAAAGCAATGGACGGCGCAGTGGATTTCAGTGCCCAATGAGCTGAGTAAATCCCAGGGAATTTATCATTTCAGAAAAACGATCGTTCTTTCCGAAAATCCGGGTTCCTTTATTGTGCACGTTTCGGGCGACAACCGCTACAAATTATTCGTAAACGGTGAACTGGTTTGTCTGGGCCCGGCCAGAGGCGATATTACTCACTGGAATTTTGAGACGTTGGATATCGGCAAGTATTTAAAAGCCGGCAGCAATCTGCTGGCTGCAGTAGTCTGGAACTACGGATCCTATTCTCCGGAGTCTCAGATTTCGTATAGAAGTGGATTTATCCTGCAAGGCAATTCCGCCAAAGAAAGAATTGCAGACACAGGCCCCTTCTGGAAATGCCTGCGCAACAAAGGATATGAATTCGTAAAACCAGACCTGGGCTACAGCACCTATTATGTGGCTTGTCCGGGCGAATCGCTGAACGGCGCGGACTACCCATGGAACTGGGAGAAGGCAGACTTTGACGATAAAACCTGGCTGAATGCCCAGCCGATTATGAACGGACTTCCCAAGGGAGTCGCAAGCTGGGATGCAGGATGGGAACTGGTGCCACGCACTATCCCCGCCATGGAGATGAAGCCCGAAAAGTCTTTGTCGGTACGGAAGTCGGAAGGAATAAAAATCCCTGCTGACTTTTTTCAGAAACCTGCCACCCTGGTAATCCCCGCAAAAACGTCTGTCAAAATCATCCTGGACCAATCATATATTACCACTGCTTATCCCGTGCTGAAATTTCACGGAGGTAAGAATGCAAGGGTCCAGCTGCGGTATGCCGAATCCTTATACAACAAAGAGAATTTTTCGGCTGACAGAAATAATCTGAAAGGAAACAGGAATGAGGTCGAAGGAAAATTATTCATGGGCTACAAAGATGAAATCCTGAGCGATGGAGGAAGCCATACGTTTGTTCCGCTCTGGTTCAGGACATACCGTTACCTGGAGCTTAGCATCAGCAGCGCCGAAGAAGCGCTGAGCATCGATGAGCTGTCCGGCATTTTTACCGCCTATCCGTTTGAAGCCAGATCAGCGATCAGTTTATCCGACCCTGGTTTTAACAAAATACTGGATACAGGCTGGAGAACTTTCCGCCTCTGCGCCCGGGAAACTTATATTGATTGTCCCTATTACGAGCAGCTCATGTATATCGGCGATACACGGATCGAATCGATGATCACGCTTTACAACACCGAAGACGACAGGCTTGTCAGAGATGCGATCCGCAAATTCGAGAGTTCAAGAACTTCCGAAGGAATCACCTGGTGCCGCTGGCCTGCGAATGATCCGCAGTTCATTCCGCCTTTTTCTTTGTGGTGGATCAACATGGTGCACGATTACTGGATGTACAGAGGAGATTCCGCATTCATCAGATCCATGCTGCCCGGAACAAGATCCATCCTGGCTTTTTTTGAAGAAAGACAGAACAACGAAGGCCTGACGGAAAAAATCCCTTACTGGAATTTTATGGACTGGGTGAAAGGATGGCAATACGGCATCGCGCCTGCCGATGCAATGGGACATTCCGCTCCGATCGATCTGCAATTGCTGATCGCCCTGCAGGCTGCCGAACAGCTGGAATCGGACCTCGGCAACAAACATATAGCCTGGAAGTACGATCTGAAAATTAAACAGCTGCAGGAATCCATCAAAAAGAACTACTGGGATGCCGGAAGCAACTACTTTGCCGACACGCCGGACAAGAAAAATTTCTCTCAGCACAGCAACACCCTGGCCGTGATCGCCGGTCTCGTAAAAGGACCCGAAGCCAAAGAACTGATGGGCAGGGTGCTTTCCGATACTACACTGTCTCCCTGCTCGCTTTACTTCAGCTATTACCTGAATTACGCGGCCACGATGGCAGGCCTGGGCGACCAATACCTTGATCTGCTTTTCCCATGGAAAGAACAGCTTTCCCGCGGCATGAGCACCTGGGCAGAAAGTCCGGAGCCTGCGCGTTCCGACTGCCATGCCTGGGGCTCTAGTCCGAATGTGGAAGCCTACAGAACAATACTGGGGATCTCCAGCGATGCCGGGGCTTTCCACATCGTGAAAATCAGTCCAAACCTTGGCAAGCTGAAAATTGCCAGCGGTTCGATGCCGCATCCTCAGGGAAAAATATCGGTAAGCTATAAATTCAATAAAGCCGGCAAGCTGGAAGCGGATATTACGCTACCTCCCGGAACTACCGGCGTTTTCCACTGGAAAGAAACAAAGACGGATTTACATCCGGGACAACAATTACTGACGCTATAAAAAAAATAAAAAAACATGGACGCTGAACTAACCTTTATGAAAACAGAAACAAAAACATTCCGCTTCGTAAACTATTTGTGGGACAAAGACAAAGAAAAATCATTGACAGGTAAAGAAGTCGATCTTTTCATCTACAGATCGAACCTCCTGGGATCCGACCTGCGCATCACCAATTATGGCGGCGGCAATACCAGCGTCAAGACCACCGAGACAGATCCTGTTACCGGAGCAAGCGCCGAAGTATTGTGGATCAAAGGTTCCGGAGGCGATATCGGAACGATGACACGCTCAGGACTTGCAGGACTTTACCTTGACAAGCTGAACGCGCTTAAGAAAAAATACCGCGGCCTGAAGTACGAAGATGAAATGGTCGATCTGTTCAACTATTGCATTTTTGATCTTAAATCCAAAGCACCTTCCATCGACACACCGCTGCATGCGTTCATTCCTTACAAGCATGTGGACCACCTGCATCCCGATGCCATCATCGCCATCGCTGCAGCGAAAGACGGAGAAAAAATCACCAAAGAACTTTTCAAAGGAAAGCTGGCCTGGGTAAAATGGCAGAAGCCCGGTTTCGACCTGGGACTGCAGATCGAGAAAACGATTCAGGATAATCCGGGTATTGAAGGCATTATTCTGGGCAGTCACGGACTGTTCACCTGGGGAGATACCGCCTATGAATCGTATATGAGAAGCCTTAGCATCATCGAAACAGCTTCAGCCTACCTGAATGAAAACTTCGGAAAGAAAAGACCCGTGTTCGGCGGAAGTCAGACTCAGTCGCTGGAAGCCGATAAAAGAAAAGAGCAGGCCGTGAACCTGATGCCCTACCTGCGCGGACTGGCATCGCAAAAGAACAGAATGATCGGACATTTTACGGACGATGAGCGAGTACTGGAATTCATCAACAGCAAAGACCTTAACAAACTTGCCCCTCTGGGCACCAGTTGCCCGGACCACTTCCTCAGAACCAAGATCAGACCTTTGGTGCTCACGATAAAACCGGATGAAACCGTTACCGAAAAAACCATCGCTTACCTGAACGAAGCGTTCGAGGCCTACAGAAAAGATTATACCGCCTACTATGAGAAATGCAAACACAGCGATAGCCCGGCGATACGGGATAACAATCCGGTCATCATTCTCTGGCCCGGCGTAGGGATGTTCTCATTTGCCAAAGACAAGCAGACCGCCAGAGTGGCCAGCGAGTTTTATGTAAATGCCATCAATGTCATGAAAGGCGCGGAAGCAGTTTCTGAATATACCGCCCTGCCGGCGCAGGAAGCCTTCAACATCGAGTACTGGCTGCTCGAAGAAGCCAAGCTTCAGCGAATGCCGAAACCTAAATCGCTGAGCGGGAAAATTGCTCTGGTGACAGGAGGATCCGGAGGCATCGGTAAAGCCATCGTAAAAAAATTCCTGGCAGAAGGCGCCTGTGTAGTTGCTTCCGACATGGACCTGAACGGTCTGAACGAAGTGAAAAAAGAATTTGACCAGAATTTTTCCAAAGATAACTCCGCAGTCAGTATATTGAACGTGACATCCGAAAAGGATATCCATGCTGCGCTGGCTTCCTCCGTACTCAATTTCGGAGGAATCGATATCCTGATCAACTGCGCCGGGCTGGCCATTTCAAAACCTCTGGAGCAGACAACCCTTGCGGACTGGAGCCTGATGCAGGATGTCATGGTGAAAGGACAATTTATGATGACGCAGAAATCGGTAGAAATTCTGAGGAAGCAAAAGCTTGACGGCGATGTGGTGAATATCGTAAGCAAGAACGCCCTCGTATCCGGACCGAACAACGTGGCATACGGTACCGCCAAAGCCGCGCAGCTTCATATGTCCAGGTTACTGGCCGCAGAGCTGGGAAAAGATAAGATACGCGTTAACGTAGTAAATCCGGATGCCGTGCTGAAAGGCAGCAAGATCTGGGAAAAAGGATGGGCCGACGGAAGAGCAGCAGCCTATGGAATCAAACCGGAAGAGCTGCCCGCTTATTACGCGAGCAGAACGATTCTGAATGCCGAAATTCTGGCCGAAGATATCGCCTCTGCCGTATACGTATTTGTGGACGGCAGTCTTTCAAAAAGCACAGGAAATGTATTGAATGTTGACGGCGGAGTAGCCGCTTCGTTCGTAAGATAATAATGATCAAATGATAGCAGATAAAAATAAATTAGCCGCATCGGATAAAAGCCTGGCTTCAGAGCATGAGGCTCAGTTTGACTTTCTTGCAGACCGGCTGAGCAAAAAGGGGCATGACGTAAAAAAGCTCCTGAAGAAAATTTCCGGATTCCAGATCGCCGTACCGAGCTGGGCATTGGGCACCGGAGGAACAAGGTTCGGGAGATTCCCGATGGGCGGCGAGCCCCGCACGCTCGACGAAAAGATCGAAGATGTGGCGCTGCTTCATACGCTTACGGGATCCTGCGAACGGATTTCATTGCATATTCCATGGGATATTCCTTCGGATATAAAACACACTGCGGCACTTCTGAAAAAATCAGGACTGATTATAGACTCGGTAAACTCCAATACATTCCAGGATCAGGAAGATCAGAAGCACTCATATAAATTCGGCTCCTTGTCTCATTCAAAGGAGGGTGTTCGCCAGCAAGCCATCGAGCATAACCTGGAAGTGGTAAACATCGGCGAAAAGCTGGGAGCCAAGGCGCTGACCGTATGGCTGGCGGACGGATCGAACTTTCCCGGACAGCAGGATATGCGTCATGCCTTCCGCAGAACTTCCGACTCCCTGAACAAAATCTATAAAGGAATGAAGAAGGACTGGACCATGCTCATCGAGTACAAACCCTTCGAACCGAATTTTTATTCCATGGTTATACCCGACTGGGGTACCGCCTATTTGCTGGCAAAATCAGCCGGAGAAAGAGCGCGTATTCTCGTGGACCTGGGGCATCATCTTCCTAATACGAATATCGAGCAGATCGTCGCCAGGCTGATGGACACAGGAAACCTCGGCGGCTTTCATTTCAATGGCTCCATGTATGCGGATGACGACCTCACGACAGGGGCCATAAAACCCTATCAGCTTTTCCTGATCTTCAATGAACTCACCGGAGCTATGATGGATAAAACGGTTAAAAATCCTGAAGTAGCCTGGATGATCGATGCCAGTCATAACACCAAGGATCCACTGGAAGATCTTCTGCAGTCGATCGAGGGAATACTGATCGCCTATGCACAGTCCATGCTGGTAGACCGCGAAGCCCTGAAGCAGGCCCAGGATGATAACGATGTTACCCTGGCCCAGGAACTGCTGCAGAACGCTTTCCGGACGGATGTGCGGCCGTTGCTGGCGGAAGCCAGAAAATCGAGAGGAGTTTCCTTATCTCCCCTGCATGCCTATCGCAAGGCTGACATCAGAAAACAACTCACCAAACAACGATCCAAGTAAGTGACAGCGGTTACTGCCATTTTCGATATCGGAAAAACCAATAAGAAACTTCTGCTCTTCACGGAAGAAGGGGAAGTCGTTTCGGAATGCAGTGAAAGCCTCCCGGAGATTGCCGATGAAGATGGATTTCCCTGTGAAGATATTTCATTGCTCAAACAATGGATTTTCAGAAAATGGAATGAAGTAATTGTCAGCAAAGAATATTCGGTAGGGGCCGTCAACTTCAGCGCTTACGGAGCCAGCTTCGTACATCTGGATGAAAATGATAAAGTCTGTGCTCCCCTTTACAATTACCTTAAATCATATCCGCCGGAATTGCTGGAGCAGTTCTATTCCCGATACGGCGATAAAAATTCTTTCGCAGAAGAGACGGCCTCTCCACCGATGGGTTTTCTGAATTCAGGCCTTCAGCTTTACTGGCTGAAGCACCGGAAGCAGGAAGTGTTCGGAAAGATCAATACGTCCCTGCATCTTCCGCAATATCTTTCCTGGCTCTTCAGTGGAAAGAAACTCAGCGAGCATACATCGATCGGTTGTCATACCGCCTTGTGGAATTTCAAAGAAGGAAGATACCATCGCTGGCTTGAACAGGAGAATCTGAGCCGGCTGCTCCCACCGCTCAGTAAAACCGAAAGTGTTGAGCAGAATTTTATAAAAACAGGAGTAGGCCTGCACGACAGTTCCGCCGCTTTGCTGCCTTATGTGAGAAGTGTGAAAGAGCCTTTTCTTCTCCTCTCCACCGGAACCTGGTGCGTCTGCATGAATCCCTTTGATTCAGCGCCGGTCAATGCCAGCGATCTTTCGCTGGATTGCCTCTGCTATATGAACCCCACCGGCAAGGCGGTCAAAGCCTCCAGAATTTTTCTGGGCAAAGAACATGAATATCAGGTGCGGAGAATGAATGCTCACTTTACTAAGCAGGCAGATTACTATAAGACTATTGCCACCGATCAATACCTGAAAGAAACCAGAAGGATTATTTCCGGAAAAAATCCCAATAAATTAGTCCCTGCCTGCCTGGAAGGGACCGGACCTTTCCCGGATAAAAAAAACGGTGAATGGAATCTGAATTCTTTTGAAACTTTCGAACAGGCTTATAGTCAGTTGCTGCTCGATCTTAGCTGCATGCTCAAAA